>CANQEB010000195.1 GCA_947594085.1 uncultured Lachnospiraceae bacterium
TAGCATGAGCTTAGTACCGCTGCGTTGCCGAATCGAGTGAGAACGTGTTTGCCGTGGTATCGGCAATTCCCCTCGGGCGTTCGGGTCTAGTGAATTAAACATGAAAATATGACAGTAGGAGAAAAAGATGACGGATAAATACAGGAAACAGGCGGTCGTGCGCTCGCAGGAGCAGATTGCTACAGGGATTTTCAGCATGTGGCTGGAGGCTGAAGAGATCGCGTGTTCGGCGCGGCCGGGGCAGTTTATTTCCATATACAGCAACGATTCGGGCAGGATGCTGCCGCGCCCGATCAGCATTTGCGAGACGGAGCAGGAGCGCGGAATGCTGCGCATTGTGTATCGTGTGGCTGGAAAAGGAACAGAGGAATTCAGCCTGGCGCATCCAGGAGATGCGTTTGACATATTGGGGCCGCTTGGGAACGGCTTTCCGATAGAGCGCTGTCCGCAGGGGAAAAGAGCATTTTTGATCGGGGGTGGTATCGGAATTCCTCCGATGGTTCAGCTTGCGAAGTCGCTCGAGGGTGAAGTACAGACGATAGTCGGATACCGGGACGAGCTTTTTTTGACGAATGAGCTTTCTGTGAATGGGGAGTTATATGTGGCGACCGAGGACGGAAGCTCCGGGACAAAGGGAAATGTATTGGACTGCATCCATGAGAATCGGTTGAGTGCGGATGTGATCTATGCCTGCGGGCCGACGCCAATGTTGCGCGCGGTCAAGGCTTACGCGCAGGAGCAGGAGATCGAGTGCTGGCTTTCGCTAGAGGAGCGGATGGCTTGCGGTATCGGCGCGTGCCTCGCCTGTGTGTGTCAGTCAAAGGAGATCGACGAACACTCACAGGTGCACAATAAGCGTATCTGCAAAGAAGGGCCGGTGTTCCGAGCGGAGGATGTGGAGATCTGAATCTGAGAGTATTTCAGACTGGGGTGTACGCGAAAGATACTTTGTAATCTATGGCTAAAACTGTTGACAGTAAAAATGTAAGATATGGAGAACAGATGATTTATGGGTAGTATGAAGGTGAACATCGCCGGTGTAGAATTGAAGAATCCCGTCATGACAGCCTCCGGGACGTTCGGTTCGGGGATGGAATACAGTGAGTTTGTGGATCTTTCGCGGTTGGGCGCTGTGGTGACGAAGGGCGTTGCGAATGTGCCGTGGCCCGGAAATCCGACGCCGCGCGTCGCGGAGATACGCGGCGGTATGATGAACGCGATCGGCCTGCAAAATCCGGGAATTGACACATTCTGCGCGCGAGATCTGCCGTTCTTGGCGGGGTACGATACGGTTGTGATCGTGAATGTCTGCGGGAGGACAACGGAGGATTACTGTGAGGTGGTTGAGCGGCTTGGAGAAGAGCCGACAGTGGGGCTTCTGGAGATCAATATTTCCTGCCCGAATGTTAAGTGCGGTGGCATCTCATTTGGCCAGAATCCGAAATTGGTCGAGAGTATCACACGCGAGATCAAACGACACGCGAAACAGCCTGTAATCATGAAGCTGAGTCCGAATGTCACGGACATCACGGAGATTGCGCGGGCGGCCGAAGCAGGAGGAGCGGATGCGATCTCCATGATCAACACGCTGACCGGCATGAAGATCGATGTCAATCGCCGTACGTTCGCGATCGCGAACAAGACCGGCGGTGTGTCCGGCCCGGCGATTCATCCGATCGCGGTGAGAATGGTCTACCAGACCGCGCAGGCGGTGTCGGTGCCGATCATCGGTATGGGCGGCATTGCGACGGCGGAGGACGCGCTGGAATTCATTCTTGCGGGAGCGACGGCGGTCGCGGTCGGCACGGCGAATTTCCGTGATCCGACGGTCACGCTTGAGGTCATCGACGGAATCGCCGACTACATGGAGAGACAGAAGGTGGACGATATCCGCGCGCTGATCGGGGCGGTGTCATGAGGAAAACATTTTGGCGAAATAATAAAAACATCGAAAACTGCACAGAATAAGGAGATACACGGCATATGGAACAATACAAGAAGGATTTCATTGACTTTATGGTGGACTGCGAGGTCCTAAAGTTTGGAGATTTTGTGACAAAGAGTGGACGGAAGACACCGTTTTTTGTAAACACGGGCTTTTATCGCACAGGGACGCAGCTTCGCAGGCTGGGCGGCTACTATGCGCGGGCGATTGAGGGGAAGTTCGGCTTTGATTTCGACGTGTTGTTTGGTCCGGCGTACAAGGGCATCCCGCTGACGGTCGCGGCGACGACGGCGATCAGTGAGCTCTATGACAAGGATATTCGTTACTGTTCGAATCGCAAGGAGGTCAAGGATCACGGCGACAAGGGTATCCTTTTGGGAAGTCCGATTGCGGATGGCGACAGAATCGTCATCATCGAGGATGTCACGACGGCCGGGACTTCCATCGCGGAGACGCTTCCGATTATACGGGCGCAGGGTAACGTCGATGTGCTTGGGCTGGTAGTGTCGGTGGATCGGATGGAGCGCGGACAGGGCACGAAGAGCGCACTGCAGGAGATCGAGGAAAAATATGGGCTGAAGACCACGGCGATTGTCACGATGGCGGAGGTTGTGGAGCACTTATATGGAAGAGAATACAAGGGAAAAGTTGTGATTGACGATGCAATAAAAGCGGCGATCGACGCATACTATGAGCAGTACGGTGCATAACATTTTAGGAGGATGTCATCATGGAAGAAAAAATGTTTAAGTCAGTATCTATGGCAGGAATCATGAATCTGGTGCTGGGAATCACGATTCTTGTGGCTGCGGTCACTTGGGGTGTCCTTTTGCTGGTCAGCGGCGGCAAGCTCTTAAAAAGCCGGAAAGACATAATTATCTGATGGAGGCGGCCATTCGGAGAGGAATCAGGTTGTCAGGGCTGTTTCTTTTCCTGGGATACCTGACAGGGCTGATCTATTTTCTGTTTTTTGCCGAGAGCTATGGAAGAGGCTTGACCGAGGCGGTTTATGACTATAATCTCCTGCCGTTTCGGGAGATTCACCGGTATCTGTGCTATAGAAAGCTGCTGGGAGTGCGGTTGGTTACGCTGAATCTTGTCGGCAATGTCGTGGGCTTCCTGCCATTTGGCGCGCTTGTCCCGCTGTTGTCCAGGAGCATGCGAAAGGCCTGGAGAATCGGCCTTTTGAGCATGGAAATCAGCGCGTTGATTGAGGGGGCGCAGTTTCTGTTTGGCGTGGGCTGTTGCGATGTGGATGACGTCATCCTGAACACGGTCGGCGGATTGCTCGGCTATGCGGTCTACAGGGCGGCGGATCGGCTGTACAGCAGAATGCGTATCGGCCGCAGAACGGAATTTTACGCCAATGGACACGAGCCGACGCACAACATCGGGGAACAGAATACACAGAGATAAAGGGGAATGATACGATGGCAAAACGACAACGACAGGTATACTCATTTTCGGAGAAAAAATATTCGGTGAACGGAATTGCGTCGGCAGTGCTTAGCCTTGTCTCGGTGATCTTGCTGGTTGGGCTGCTTTTTGTCTCTTTTTTGTTGAAGGGAAGGGCCAACACATGGATCGGCGCGGTGGGCTTCACTGGAATTGTGATGGCATGCTGTGGGCTGCGGTACGGATTTGCCGGTTTCAAAGATGAATGTAGATCCTATTTTTGCAGCAAGCTCGGAACGATTGTGGGCTTGACCTCGATTGTCGGATGGTTTTTTATCGTCTGTCTTGGACTGACCTGAAGGAATATGAGATTGCAGTTCGACAGAGCTATGGACGTTTGAAGCCCTGTTTTGCACGGACTAAATTATTATAGAAAACAGAGAGGCACAGTATGAAGCAGGAAAACTTGAATAAGATGAATTTGCAGGAGCGGTACAGTCTTGCGTCGGGGAGAATCCATGAGATCTGTTCGGAGGGGACGGTTCCCGCTCCTTTTTGCGATTTTTTCCAGAAGACGGCACGGTTTCTCGTACAGATGGAGGATCTGAAGAATTGTCTGGAGTCCGGTGCGGCGCGGGACTATACATTGCGGCAGTGGGAACAGCTGAACAATGCGCTGTACTACGATATTTTGCCGGAGCAGTACGGCATGAGCTACGCAAATCCGGCTTATGCGGTTGAGGCACTCGGAGAAACGCATGGGAGAATCCTGAGCTTCCTCTATACAGAGCTGAGAGGACTCATCGTGTATGTGTTCGAGCGGAGACTGGAGGAGATTGTTGTCTTACTGGAGCTATTTATCGAGATCTACAACAGCTTTGAGCAGATAGAGCTGCCGACCTACAAGGATATTCAGCAAATCGTGTACTGGTTTGTCAGCGATTACAGTGAGCTGTTCGCGGCGCATCGGACGCGGTCTGCGATTGATCCGGGCTTCGATTTTGCGACGCGGATCATCATGGATTCCGATCTGAGCGATCTGCGTTATCTGTACCACTATGGGGAGTATGTGTCGGAGAATGAGCGGAGGACGGCGGAGTACCTGAATCGCCTCTCGGAGCAGGAGATTGAGGCGATGGCGAGCACGTTCACTGAAGGGTATCGGATCGGCTTTGCCGTGACAGGAAAGGATCTCTCGATCAAGAAGACGGTCAACATTCACTATCACCTCGGCTTCGAGCGCATGATCCGCGCGGCGATCAAGAATTTTGAAAAGATGGGTCTCAAGCCGGTCATCTACCGCGCGGCGGTGAGTACAGTGAACAAATCTCGCAATAGACGTATCGGCTATACCGGGGCGGCGGCCAATCTGCAGTACGATTACGACCACAGGGCGGACAACGCGATTTACCTGGACAAGCGCTTCCTCGAGCGGAAGCTCGGTGTGCTGCGAAACGTCTACGAGGAGAATCGAGAGCTCGCGAGAGAACATGCAGGTCCTGCGGTTCTCGAGGTGTTTGGCGAGACGCCCTTCCTCCCCGAAGCGAAGCCGGAGGCGTATCAGCTGTCGGAGAAACAGCAGAAGCTCATGACCTGGATGCAGAATGAGCTGGCCCAGCTTTCCAACCAATATATTCCGGAAACAGGCGCCGCCAAAGGCTGAGCACCACGCCGCTCTG
>CANQEB010000196.1 GCA_947594085.1 uncultured Lachnospiraceae bacterium
CCCTCCGCCTGCCATGCCTTATACCGCTCAAGTTTCTCAAGCACTTCCTCTTTCGTCTCCACAAAATATGTGTCCCCGTTGTAGACAGGCTGATCCCCGAAGAATGCCTCCGTCACACGGTCGATCAATTCCTGCGAAAACTCTTTCTGCGATACCTTCCACACGGACACCTTTTCCACGTCCGGCACAATCACCTGCGCGTCGCAGATGAGCCTATAAACGCCTTCACCGTCCGAGGCGGTGTAGCGCTCCGGCACCTGCAGGCGCTGTGCAAGCGCATTCGTGCTGCTGATGTCCGCATCTGTCGCGGCCTGCTCCCCGGAAATGCCGTCGCTCTCCGACGCTGTTTCTCCCGCATCCGTTTCCGTATTGTCCGCCTCCTGATACTGCGCGAGGCTATCGCCTCCCTTCTGCCGCACCACCGCCTGATCCGGCGTCTTCGCACAGCCCACCGACAAAAGCAACGTAAGCGCCGTAGCTGACAGTCCTAATCTTCTTATTTTCGTATTCTGCATATGAAATTTCCCCTCCGCCATCCTTTTCCTGTCGGACAGATACAGTATAATGCGACCGTGATTTCCATGTCCTTGCCGTAATGTAAATAAATTGTAAACCATTAAACGACAAATTGTTGCATCGGAAAGTCACGGCTGATCCATCTTATCAGCCTGTCGCTCCAAAAAGCAGACCTCTACCTTTGTTCCCCGCCCCGGCTCGCTCTCAATTCTCAGGCTCCAGCCATGCAGCCGCACAATCTGATCACACAGCGCCAGCCCGAGCCCCGCGCCTCCCGCCTGCCGCGAGCGCGACTTGTCTACCATGTAGAAGGGTTCCGTGATCTTCGCAAGCTCCTCCTTCGGAATCCCTTTCCCCTCGTCCGACACAGAAAGTCCCTCTTTCGTCGCCGTTAGCCGGATCACTCCGCCCGACTTGCTCGCCTTCAGGGCGTTGTCCGCCAGATTCGTCAAAAGGCTGACCAACAGATCCGCATCTCCCTTGACCGTCTCTGCGCCCTCCGCCGTTTCTGTCTCCAGACAAATATCTTTTTCCGCAAGCCGCCGATGCAGAAGCTTCTCCGTCTCCGCGAACAGCTTCTCCACCTCCAGCGTCTTTTTCTCCGCCCTGATCTCTTCTTCGCTTTCTCCGGCCAGCTCCTCCAGCTGCAGAAGCTTCGCAGATAGGCGTGACAGACGTTTGCACTCCTGCTCGATATACGAAAGCGCCTCCTGCTGCCGCTCCACGGGAAGCTCGACGCGCTGCAAAAGCTCGGCGTAGCCCTGTATTCCGGTCATCGGCGTTTTCAGTTCATGTGCCAGTGCGCCCAGGAGACGTCTCTGCTTCTCGTTTGTTTCAGCAAGGCTCTGCACCTGTCCTTCCACCTGCCGCGCCATCTCGTTGAAGCTCTTCGCCACCTCTGTCAGCTCATCGCGTCCACGCTCCTCCACCCGCACGCTGTAATCCCCGCCCGCGATCTTTGCCGACGCACTGCTCAAATGACGAAACGGGCGCAGGATGCGCCGGACGACCATCGACAATCCAAGGAGCAAAATGACTGCCAGTACAAGCGCCATCACGCCGCCGTGGAAGAACAGTTCGCGGTTTTCCTCATACAGCTTCGTAATATCCCGATAGTGCAAAAGCTCAAATTTCGTATCGCCAATCGACGCACTCAGGATTAGCAGCTTTCGCCCCTCTGTCTCCCCAATCATCGCCGAATGATTCCTATACCACACAGCATCATCCAGATATTTCTGCAGCTCGGAAAAGTCGTCCGCATGCTTCTTCAGATAATCCAGGTCAAACTCAAGGCCAGAAATATTGGACAACTCTTCTCCATCATAATAGAGTACTGCATTCGCGCTGTAATGATTCTGAAAGCAGCTGCGTCCCCAGAAGCGCTCTCCTTTCTCATCTTTGAGATAGATCCAGCTTTGATTGAGCTCCTCTGAAAAATTCTGTGCTGATGTATTCAGGCGTGTCAACTCACTGCCCAGAATGCTGCCGAGCCGCATCCGCTGCGTCTCTCTCAAATTCCAGATAGAAAAGATCTGTGAAAAAAGAAGCAGCAGGCCAACGGCCGCTGCCGAGATTTTTGTAGTCAGTTTCATTTCAGTGCACCTCCAGCCGGTACCCGACGCGCGGCACCGTTTTGATCACATCCCCGAAATCCAGTTTCTTGCGGATGCGCGCGATATGTACGTCGATCGTCCGCGTCTCTCCCTCGAAGTCCACGCCCCACAATACATTCAGAAATTCCTCGCGCCGGATTACGATATTCTTATACTTCACAAGCAGGAGCAAGCAGTCAAACTCCATCGGTTTGAACGGGATCTCCACACCTGCCTTGCGGATGATGCGCTCCTTCGGATAGATCTCGACGTCCAGCACACGCAGACATTCCTCCTGCTCCTCCGGCTTGCGGCATCGCTCCAGCACCTTCTCCACGCGCACCAGAAGCTCCAGCATTTCAAACGGCTTCACAAGATAGTCTTCCGCTCCTTCGCGCAGCCCTTTGATCTTGCTCGGCAGATCCCCTCGCGCGGTCAGGAAGATCACCGGGATCTGTCTTTCCCGCAGCTCCAGCAGCAGCTCGAAGCCGTCCTTGCCCGGCAGCATGACGTCGAGCAGCGCCAGATCGTAAGCAGTCCCCTCTCCGGCCAGATGCTGGCTCGCCTCGTCGCCGTCATAGAACGGGATTGCATGATAGCCTGCCGTCTCCAGATTGATGCAGATCAGCTCGTTGATCGGGCGTGAATCTTCAATAACCAAAATATCTGCGTTCATACGATAATTCTCTTTCCGTATATTTCCCCATAAAAAATTTGTTGACGATCCTTTTCGCATAAAACAACAGCGACAGATCAGCCGATTCGAAAATTGCCGACCTGCCGCCGTTACTATCTTATAATATTCCTTTTGATCACGCAACGCGGAAGATGTAACCAGTTTGTAAAATGTAGTATAAGCTTGCACAAAGAGACATTGATTCTAGACATTCTCCGTAAACTCTGTATGCTCATTAAGCTGATTATCAATATCCCTTCCACCATACATTACACGGAGAATAGCCACCACAGCAGATTCTTTGTCTGGAATATACAAAACCACATAATTGTCCACAGTCATAACACGTAGCCCTCTTGCTTTCCACGGTTCTGACTCATATTTCCTGAATCTGTATGGCATAGACTCAAGGCTGCCAATACCTTTTTCCAAACGCTCAAGCTGGCCTGCAGCAGTCTCCGGTTCAAGCAGCTCAAACGCAATATACTCATAGATACCCCGCAGATCCGATTCTGCCTGAGCAGTAATGTTTACCATATATTTCACAGACCATAATCCCTGCGTATATCAGCAAACACTTTATCGGCAGATTTTGTTCGTCCTTCAAGCATATCCGTATACCCTTTCTCGATTTCTGCGTTTAACTCTTCCTGTGAAAGCGCATCCATTTCCACAGGTTTTGTCACTGGTAATTTTACTGCAAAGGGAAGCCCCTTCTGCAGAATAATCTGCTTGTAGAACATATTAATCGCATTAGAAGCAGGAATACCAAGCGCTGATAGTATCTTCTCCGCCTGTTCTTTCACATCCGGCTCTATCCTCGCATATAAATTAGCTGTTTTAGCTGCCATAAAACTACCCCTTCTTAATATGCATAACCAAAGCTACCGATCAAATACATTATATCTATTTGTGCGTACAAACGCAAGTCAAATTTGTGATTACATCTTTCCATTACCTATAATTTTTAATCACAATCTGCAGCGTCCGGTTTCCCATGTACTCGTTGATCGACGGGTAGTAAGTCACGTCGAGCGTAAGTCCTTCTCCGCGTCCCCAGAAAAGCTCCTGCACGCGCTGTGCCCCGTAGCGCTCTTCCAGATAACCCCGCATCTCTTCCACATTGCCGAAATACATCGCGTCCATGATTCTTCCAGCACGGTTGCACACGCGGAACTTCAGCACACTCGCATTCTTCCCAAGAATGCGCGCGCCAAGCAGTGTAAGCCCAGCTTCCGCAAAGAGCGGTTTTTCATTGCCCTTTCCGAAGGGCTCCAGAAGTGCGAGCTGCTCCACCAAGTCCTCCGTTATGTAGTCGATCGGCATCGGAACATCGATACAGATTTTCTCGATCAGCTCCTGTTCTCCAAGCGTGCAGTTCTCGTTCAGCCTACAGCGCAGCTCGTCGATTCTCTCCCTCTCCAGGGAAAACCCAGCCGCCATCGGATGTCCGCCGTACTTCGTAAACACATCGTCGCACTTCACCATCTCGTCGAACATAGAATAAGCCTCGATGGAGCGGCCGGAACCCTTAGCGCCCTCCCTCGCGTCTGTCACGACGAACACGGGCCGATAATAATATTCCCGCAGTTTCCCTGCCACGATCCCCGCAATGCTCTCATGACAATCCGGCAGATAGACGACCAGCACGCGGTCGTCCCCGTACGCACCGGAATCAATGAACGCACAAGCTTTCTCAACCGCCTGCTCCGTCAACTGCTTCCGCTCATCATTCAGCTCCTTCAGCTGCTCTGCCAGCTGTTCTGCCTCTTCCTCAGTCTGCGCAAGAAGCAGCCGCACCGAGCGCCTTGCCGTATCAAGCCTTCCGCTCGCGTTGATACACGGGCCAAGCACGAAACCGAAGTGGTATGCGTTGATATCCGCCGCATCCAGTCCATTCGCGCGGATCAAAGCCTGAAGCCCCAGATTATCCGCCACGGCGATCCGCTTTAATCCTTCCCTCACGAGGATACGGTTCTCGTCCTCCAGATCCATCACGTCTCCGACCGTCGCAAAGGCCACAAACGGCAGCAACGCCTCTTCCTCACGCTCAGGAATCCCACAGATCCTGGCAAGCACGCAGGACACTTTCCATGCCACCGCCGCGCCGCACAGTTTCTTGAACGGATAAGGACAACCCGGCTGTTTCGTCACACCAGATCTCCCTCCCCCCACTCTCAACCAAACCAACACCGAAACCAACGAAGAAGAAGACCCATTCGAGCCCACG
>CANQEB010000197.1 GCA_947594085.1 uncultured Lachnospiraceae bacterium
CTTGCGTATGTTTTCTCTGCGTTTCCTCGCATATCTGCGTTTTCCGCATCTTTGCGTTCTCCGCACATATCTTTCACGCGTTAAACTATTGTAGCAGAAAATCCCAGAGACAACAAGCGTTTAATTAGCGTCGTGTTTAACGCGCAAAACCTGGACGTCCGGGTTGTTAATGTACGTTAAACACGAATTTTGGGGGTGGCGCAAATTCATTATATATGATAAAATATGCTTCAACGCGTCAGCGCGTCTATGTGGCAAAGAATAGCCGAATGATCCGAATCTCGAGGCCTGTCTTTTCGGGCATGTTTTGTTACAAGGCACACTGACTCAAATAAATACCTGGAAGGAAGATATCATATGAGTGAACGAATCACAGGACATACGGAGCTGCTAACCCTGATGGCATACCCGATCCGGCACTCCCAGTCCCCGGCAATGCACAACGAGGCGGCTGCCTATCTCGGACTCGATTACGCCTATCTCTGCTTTGATGTCGATCAGGGCAATCTTGAGGAAGCAATCGCGGCGATGCGCGCGCTGAAGGTGCGCGGCGGAAACCTTTCCATGCCGAACAAAATTGCAGTCATCCCCTACCTTGACCGTCTCTCGGAACAGGCACAGATGTGCGGAGCCGTCAACACGATCGTCAACGACGACGGTGTTCTGACCGGTCATATCACCGACGGCATCGGCTATATGCGTTCTCTGAAGGATAACAACATTGATGTAATCGGAAAAAAGATCACAATTGTCGGCTGTGGCGGAGCTGGAAAGGCCATGATGGTGCAAGCTGCGCTCGACGGAGTTGCAGAGATGTCTGTCTTCAACCGTCGTGACGAATTTCATCAGAGAGGCATCGACACCGTCGAGATGCTCAACGAGAAAACCGACTGCCAGGCCAGCTTCTATGACCTTGAGGATCTAGACCGTCTGAAAGCGGAGATCGCCGACAGTGTTTTGCTCGCCAACGCGACGAGCCTCGGCATGAAGCCGCAGGAAGGTCTGACTTACATACCGGACGCAAGCTTTTTTCGCCCGGGTTTAATCGTGACCGACGCGATCTACGCGCCCGAAGAGACAGAGCTTCTGCGTATGGCTCGCGAAGCCGGCTGCCGCACGATGAACGGCCGGGGCATGATGCTCTTCCAGGGGGCAGCTTCGTTCAAGCTATGGACCGGACACGATATGCCAATCGAGCACATGAAGGAAGTGCTTGGGATACACTATGACATCTGACCGACGAGAAATGCTTGAGATTCGCTGTCACATCTGACCGATGAGAATTGACCGAGATTTGTTGTCATATCTGACCGATGAGAATTGCTCGAGATTCGACTTGTACACGCTGCAGTACTCAATGAAAAAATAAAGGAGATTGCATCTATGAAATTTTTAAAATGGCTCGACGACAACCTAGAGGAGACGATCCTGATCCTCCTGCTGATCTGTATGGTCGTCATTATGGGAATGCAGATCTTGGCACGCTACGCACTTAACACTTCGCTTGGTTGGTCGGAAGAGCTGACCCAGTACCTGTTTGTCTGGTCGGTATTCTTAAGCATCAGTTACTGCGTAAAGAAGCGTATATCGATCAAGATCGAACAATTTTTAAACATTTTGCCTGCAAAAGGGCAAACTGGGCTGCGCCTGCTGCGCCATACTCTGGTATTGATCTTCTGTCTGATCATGATTCCATATTGCGTGACTTATGTACAACAGTCGATTGATCTGCAGGCGACCAGCGCCGCTTTACACATTCCGATGTATTTCATTCAATCGGCCCCTCTCGTGGGCTTCCTGCTCCTTACCGTCCGTGTCCTTCAGGCGTGGCTGCGCGAGGCGAAAAATCTGTTCGGAGGTAAAAAGTCATGACGTTATTTATTATGATCGTATTTGTAGCGCTGCTGCTTCTGGCCGTCCCAGTTGGGCTGTCAGTCGGCATCGCCAGCATGATGCCAAGCCTCCTGTCAGACTCGTTCACCGTCAGTGGCGTCTATATTCTGCGCTCGGCGCTCGGAGGCGTGAACTCCTACCCGCTGCTTGCAATCCCAATGTTCGTCCTCTCTGGCATCATCATGTCGAAGGGCGGCGTATCGAAAAAGTTATTTGAAGTGTTCAGCTACTTTGTCGGCAGGCGCACGGCAGGAATTCCCTGCGCAGTCGTCATCACCTGCCTTTTCTTCGGAGCGATCTCCGGCTCGGCTCCGGCGACCGTCGCGGCCGTCGGCAGCATGACGATCCCGCTGATGCTCGACATGGGCTATGACAAAAAGTTCAGCGTAGCACTCGTCGCGGTAGCAGGCGGCCTCGGCGTTATCATTCCGCCGAGTATCCCGTTCATTCTGTACGCGCAGGCGACCGGCGCATCCGTCAGCGACATGTTCATCGCCGGCATCATCCCGGGCATTCTGATCGCCGTCATCCTGATGGGCTACGCCTTCTATCACTGCAAAAAGCACGGCGAAGACAAGGAAAAGATCGAGGCGATCGTCGGCGAGCTTCACAGCCGCGGCTTCCGCAAGGTCTTCTTCTCAAGCTTTTTCGCATTGCTGACCCCGGTGATCATTCTGGGCTGCATCTACTCCGGCGTGACCTCACCGACCGAGGCAGCCGTGATCGCAGTCTTCTACTCGCTGATCATCAGCGTGTTCGTCTATAAGACGCTGAAGCCCCGCGACCTCTGGGACGTGCTGCGCGAGGCGGTGCGGACATTCTGTCCGATCCTGTTCATTCTCGCAGCATCCGTCGCGTTCTCACGCATCCTGACGCTGATGCACGTGCCACAGACCGTCTCAGCCTGGATGACCGGCGCATTCACGACGAGATTTACCATTCTCCTCGTCATCAACCTGCTCCTGCTGATCGTCGGTATGGTTATGGACACCAGCCCTGCCATCCTGATCCTCGCACCGATCCTGATGCCGATCGTCGCCTCCTACGGCGTCGACGCGGTTCATTTCGGTATTATCATGGTCGTCAACCTGGCAATCGGCTTCGTCACTCCGCCGATCGGCGTCAACCTCTTTGTGGCAAGCTCGATGTCAAAAGTGCCAGTCATGGAGATCGCAAAGAAGGCACTTCCGATGATCATCCTGTTTCTGATCGCCCAGCTGCTGATCACATACATTCCGCAGATCAGTCTGGCGCTGGTATAAGGAGGCGGGAATATGAAGATGACCAAAAGAAATGAAACGAATATCCGTATGACTCACGCGGCAGACAGCTCCGCTAAAAACGGTAGAAATGGGAAAATTGGTGTCATGTGCAGAGCGTTCGCTCTCGCTGCGCTTATCTCCTGCACTCTGCTGCTCGGAGGATGTCAGGAACAGGGGCAAACCTACGCCTGGGTGTTGGCAACCGCCAGCCCGGAGGATACCGTGACGCAGCTCTACGCGGAGAAATTCGCGGAGGAAGTGAACCGCCTCTCAGACGGTGAGATGAACATTGAAGTCTATGCGAACAGCTCTTTAGGTGGCGACACCGAGCTCCTCGAGAGCGTCATGTGCGGCGATATTCCGTTTGTCGTGCAAAACACGGCCCCGCAGGTCAGCTATCTGCCGCGCCTGTGTCTCTTTGACCTGCCCTGTGTCTTTGGTGAGATCACCGAACTGCACAAGGTACTGGACAACGAGGCGTTCATGGAGAAGGTGCGCGCGATCTACGCGGAGAAAGGCATTGACCTGCTCGGCATGAGCGACCAGAACTTCCGCGTCATGACCTCAAACGTCAACATCAAAGAACTCTCCGACTTTTCGGGCGTCAAGATCCGAACGATGGAGAATTCCTACCACATGGCGTTCTGGAATGCGATCGGCGCGAACCCGACCCCGATGGCATTTTCTGAAGTCTATATCGGCCTCCAGCAGAATACGATCGACGCACAGGAGAACCCGTACGAGGTCGTCGTCTCAAACAAATTCTACGAACAGCAGGACTATATCGTGCAGACAAATCATCTGCCCCACCTGCTGACGCTGATCACGAATCAGGACTTCATGAATAATCTTTCCGCCGAGCAACAAGCGATCATCCGCGAGGCTGCCGTGACCGCCGGAGATTACTCCCGCGAGCAGGCCCTGGAACGCGCCAACGACCGCATTGCAATCTGCGAAGAAGGCGGCGCCAAGATCGTAGAACTCACAGACGAGCTGCGCGCCCAGATGCGCGAGGCCTCTGCCGACCTGTACGAGCAAATTCGCCAGGCCGTCGGGGACGATGAGCTGTATGAGATGTACATAGGTGGTGCAGACTCAAACACCTGATTCATATTTTGGCGATAGTATTCTTTTTACTTTTGCAGGGCAGCGAACATTTCTCAGTTCTCGCTGCCCTTTGCCTTGCGGCAACTCTATTTCTCCTCTTGCTCTTTGTTCCACCCCTTTGCAGCTGGCAGCACAAGCGCTCATGGAAAAGTTTCCTCTCGCTATTGTTGTCCTGGGCAACCTGCATTTTTTCTCCTTGTTGTTCTTAACAACATTTTTGCTTTGCAAATAACATTTTACAAAATATTCCGTCACTATAATCGCCCATCTCATTGACATTCCACGCAAAAATCACTATAATAAATACATCTTCAGAAAAATTTGTGTTGTTCAAAACAACATTTATGAGGTGCTATTATGAGAACTCTTTCCCTGAAACTTCTGTCAGAGACCGTGGTGTCCCGTCGGAAAGCGCTGAAAATCACACAGGCACAGCTTGCCAAAACCACTGGCATCAACCGATCTGTCCTGTCCAACCTGGAAACGGGCAGCTACACTCCATCAATCGATCAATTGCAGGCGCTCTCGTCGGTGCTCCATTTTGAAGCGACCGATATGTTTGTCGAACAAGAAAACTCCAATCTGTCAGTCAGTCACAGTTACAAGATCGCTGTTGCCGGCACCGGCTATGTCGGTCTCTCGCTGGCTGTACTTCTCTCTCAACACAACGAAGTGACGGCAGTGGATATTATCCCGGAGAAAGTGGAAAAGCTAAA
>CANQEB010000198.1 GCA_947594085.1 uncultured Lachnospiraceae bacterium
CAAATCATCTCTCGGAACGCGTCGATGCGGTTGCCGTTGAAGAACATATGCTCGCGCGCTCTCTTCGCGTCCGCCGGAGTATCCGCGTTCGTGCGAACCTTGAGCTTGCGGTACTTGTCCGCCCATGCCATGATCCTGCCGAACTCGCCCGCGATCGAAGCCGGGACAGTCGGGATAATGCCGTCGTAGATATTGCCGGTGGAGCCATCCAGGGAGATCGCGTCGCCCTCATGATACTCCTTGCCGTTCAATGTAAATTTCTTGTTTGCCTCGTCCATCGTGATGTCGCCGCAGCCGGATACACAGCAGGTGCCCATGCCGCGCGCCACAACCGCCGCATGGCTCGTCATGCCACCGCGCACCGTAAGGATACCCTGCGCGCTCTTCATGCCCTCGATGTCCTCTGGGGATGTCTCAAGGCGTACAAGCACTACCTTCTCGCCTCTTCCTGCCCATGCCTTCGCGTCCTCAGCCGTAAAGACAATCTTGCCGCAGGCAGCTCCCGGCGACGCACCGAGCGCCTTCGCGATCGGCTCCGCAGCCTTCAGAGCAGCCGCGTCAAACTGCGGGTGAAGCAGCGTATCGAGGTTGCGCGGGTCGATCATCGCGACCGCCTTCTCCTCGGTGATCATGCCCTCGTCCACGAGATCGCAGGCAATCTTGAGCGCCGCCTGTGCGGTTCTCTTGCCGTTTCGCGTCTGCAGCATGTAGAGATGCCGATCCTCAATTGTAAACTCCATATCCTGCATGTCTCTGTAATGATCCTCCAGAGTCTTGCAGATCGTCTTGAACTGTGCGAACACCTCCGGCATCTCCTGTTCGAGCTGTGCGATCTTCTGCGGCGTGCGCACGCCTGCCACGACGTCCTCGCCCTGCGCGTTCAGCAGGAACTCACCCATCAGGTGCTTCTCACCGGTCGCCGGGTCACGTGTGAACGCGACGCCCGTGCCGGAGGTATTGCCCATATTTCCAAATGCCATCATCTGTACGTTGACCGCGGTACCCCAGGAATACGGGATATCGTTGTCGCGGCGGTACACATTCGCACGAGGGTTGTCCCACGAGCGGAACACAGCCTTGATCGCCTCCATGAGCTGTACCTTCGGATCGGTCGGAAAATCGGAACCGATCTTCTCCTTGTACTCTGCCTTGAACTGGTTCGCCAGCTCCTTCAGGTCCTCCGCCGTCAGCTCGACGTCCTGCTTCACGCCCTTCTCGTCCTTCATCTTGTCGATCAGCTCTTCGAAATACTTCTTGCCGACCTCCATGACGACATCAGAAAACATCTGGATAAATCTGCGATAGCAGTCCCAAGCCCAGCGCGGATTGCCGGACTTCTTCGCCAGCACCTCGACGACCTCTTCATTCAGGCCGAGGTTCAGGATCGTGTCCATCATGCCCGGCATGGAAGCGCGTGCGCCGGAACGAACCGACACGAGAAGCGGATTCTCCTTGTCACCGAACTTCTTGCCGGTGATACCCTCCATCTTCTCGATCGCCGCCATAATCTGATCCATGATCTCATCATTGATCTTCTTGCCATCCTCATAGTACTGCGTACAGGCTTCCGTCGTGATCGTAAAGCCCTGAGGCACTGGAAGGCCGAGATTCGTCATCTCCGCCAAATTAGCTCCCTTGCCGCCAAGAAGGTTTCGCATGTTGGCATTGCCTTCTGTAAACATGTATACCCACTTTGTCATGTACACATTCCTCCTATATTTTGTAATCATATACATAATTGTAACATATTTCCTGTTCGAGTCAAGGAAATAGTGTATTTTTTTATGCATAATTTCACAAACACTTGCGTTTTTCGTGAATATTTTGTCAAATATAGATGAAATAGTACATTTCATGCAGTCTATATTCCGGCATTTTCTTCACATGCGATCAGCCTATGCTTCGAACCACAAGTATTATTTTTTCTGCACTTTCCCTTTTGCTTTTACGAGCAGTGCACCTTTCTTGTTGTTTTTCAGCTTATTTCCTGTGATTGTAACCTTAATTTTTTGGCTCATATCACTAATTCCATAGCCATTACTCTTGCTGATAACATTGTTCATTATCTTTTTTACTTTAGCGCTGCTGGTAACGGTAATTCCATTTCCCTTACTATTGGAAATCGTGTTCTTGGAGATAAGAGCAACCGTGGATGACGTAACGCAGATTCCATCACTCTTCGCCCCCGTGATTTTGTTGGATTTTATACCGGTAACCGTTCCCTTATTCACGCAAATACCGTTCTTTCCTGCCTTCTTGATGGTATTGCTCGTCATGTTTGTCACTTCGGACGACTGTACGACAATGCCATACTCTTTGCTGCCGGCTATCGTATTCTTGTTGACCGTGTTTATCTTCGCGCTCTTCGTCACATAAATGCCAGTGCCTTTTTTTGCCGTTATCTTATTGTCCGTAATCTGGCTGACAGTACTGCCTTTTCCATTTATCACAATCCCATGATTGCCTGTAGAGGTAATACTGTTGCCCTGCCCTGCCACTCCGATCTTTTTGATAGAGCCGCCGGAGCTTATCATGATCCCTGTCTTCTTCGCCTCAATCGTATTTCCGAAGACGGCATTCCTGACTTTTGCCGAAGATGAAACAAACAGTCCGTTCTCCTCTGCAGTTATTCCATTATAAGCAATCTTTCCGATCGCTGCACCCTTTCCAGTTACGGTGACTCCGTTTCCACCTGCAGCGATAGTATTCCCTGCATTCTTTTTTCCAATATTCTCGATTCTCCCACCAGTGCTCAGCAAGACGCCTTCCATAGCTGTGATCGTATTGCCATAAAAATCCGTGATTCTGCCGTCACCGGCCACAAACACACCTTTTCCTTTTTGAGCCTCTAGCGTATTTCCTTCAAACTTGGTGATAGTCGTGCCCGTCCCGCTCACAATCACCGCTCCGCCAATTGCTTCTGCCGTTGGAGTCGTCACATTATTGCCACTCACGCTGAGAAGCACACTTCCGTTAAACACATCAATACCGTTTACTTTTCCGCTCACGTTCACGGTATTCTGGTCTACACAGCCGCCGGCCACTGCCTCATCTTCTCGAACATTCTTCTTTCCCATGACATAACTGCTGGCTTTTGTAACATAAATGCCAGCATTCCCTAAAGCTTTCTTCACAGTATTTCCCGTGACATCCACGCTTCCACCGCTCACCATAACAGCTGCCGTGTAATTGCCGGAAATCTCATTGCCCGATACAACGCTGTTGTCGAAACCATAACACCAGATTGCCGGCACAGTGCTGTCGCCACTGTTTGTAAACTTGTTATTCAGGATTTTGATACCACTGCTGTGCTTTCCTTTTAAAGTATGGTGATTGCCCACTCCAGTCGGATAGTCTCCGAAGGTGCAGTTCTCCACGGTAATATCCTGACACACGGTAGAGTCGCTGAAATATACACCGTTCCAGGGTCTCCGGCCGGTCTCTCTGTCACAAATGTCAAGCTGCAGCGCTTCACCGCCCTCGCCATCTACCTCCTCATCAAGTTTCTCTCCGGACGGCAACACATAGCCTGTGAATGTACAATTCGCCACCCGGCAATTCCGACATCCCGAAAGCTCTACCAGATGGCCACCGTAACAGTTCTTGAAGTTTACATCGGTGATCGTGATATTCGACGCATGGCCAAAATTCACCAGGTTACCTCCCTTGGTAAAACCGCTGCCACCATCCAGAGTTCCGTTCTTAAGCTCGATATATTCGGACAAATCGTATTTTCCAAGCTCACGCTCTCCATTCCAGTCGCAATTCTGGAATATGTTCTGATCAACCATATTCCCTGTCCGTTTCAGCGTTGCCCCGTTTAGATCTATTGTCGTGTGAGATCGTATCTTTAAGGCTCTTCCGGGTGTGTCCAGGGCATATACCCTGTTCCCCTCACCGGCGATTTTGATAGTCAAAGTATGCGTGCCATCAGCCCGGATCAAGGCATCCTCAATCATTTTGAAATTTGCCAGACCATCCGCTCCCAGCTGCAGCACGACCTCTTCGTCAGCGGTGATTCTCCCGCCTTCTGTCTCCTCCTCCGCAGCAGGAAGCGGCTCTGCCGCCAGAGAAATATTCTCCACCGGCACAAGTTCCTCAACAAATATGTCAAACGCGGGCATTTCAGAGTCCGCAGTCTCCGGTATATCTGATTCTACCGTCTCCGACAGATCTGATTCCTCCATCTCCAACGTATCCGATTCTGCAATCTCTGATAGATTCGATTCTGCGGTCTCTGTCACGTTCTCTCCCGCCGTTCCCGACTCTGATGTCTCCACCAGACTCTCCGGCAACACTTCCTGTCCGGAATCCTCCTGTGAATCTCCTGCTGTCTCGTCCAGCAGAATATCATCGAGTAATTCCTCCGCGGAGATTTCCACGCCACTATTCTCTTCTATAACCTCATCTTCTGTTTCAAATACAATATCCTCCGCATACGTCAGGGTCCCGACATTCAGCAAGCCCAGTATAAACGCCACACTTATAATGCCAATTTTTCGTCTTCTCATCTCAATTTACCTCTTTCATTCGCATCATTTTTAGGCGCCCCGGAGCATAGATAGCATACCGGGGCGACCTGACATTTGCGTATATTCCAATAAACTTTATTTGCGATATGCGTCCCTGCTGAGGACCAAGTGCTTCGGCACGCCGTTCACCATCAGCGGGGTCAGCTCGCCGAGGATCAGCGGACGCGCGTACTCCACGTAGCCCTCGCCGACGTCCGTGCCGTCGTTCACGATCCACTCGTCCGGAACCGGACGCTCCACGTTCGCGATCGCGTGGATATCGTAGATGCTGTAGCCTACCTGATAAGGGCTACGCTCCTTGACGTCGATCGTGATCATCATGCCGGTCTTGCCCTCGTCAGCAGCTTTGCACGCCAGATAGCCTACGTTGAACGCCTCGTTGATATCGTTCAGGGAAGCGATATGGGTAGCCGCCCTCTGCAGGGTGGAGAATTCGATCGCGCG
>CANQEB010000199.1 GCA_947594085.1 uncultured Lachnospiraceae bacterium
GGAAGGGCAAGGGAGAGAAAAGGCGGATGAGGAAAGATTTCTGTATGTGGTTTTGAGGGTGCGTGTGCCAGAACACTTAATGAGAACAAGCGGAAGCGCAGTTCGAATTTAGTGAGAGGCCTGCAGGGACACTTAGGGAAGGCGAGCGGAAGCGAAGTCTGAGCTTAGTGACAACTGCGCGTCAAGTGCTCATAGCGCGCCGAACTACTAGATTCGCGTGAACGCTCATCAAGGGTTCGGCATGCATCGCACGTAAGCGACCAGAGAATGGTCGCTAAGTGCTCATAGCGATCCTCGATAGCTCAATGGTAGAGCATTCGGCTGTTAACCGAAGGGTTGTTGGTTCGAGCCCAACTCGGGGAGCTTAGGAAAGCCCGTAAACATAGTGTTTGCGGGTCTTTTTGCATGCAACAAGCCAAGCGAGGACACTCATGTACGTATTTGGCGACTGCCGCGACAGCGAGACGATAGGCGAGCCTTGCCGCGAAAATTCCACGGAAAGGGGCTCGGAGGGGATGATATTTGCGTAAAAGCCCTATTTCAAAGATACGAATATTGGTATATAATATATTATGTAGAAGTATGCAGAAGTGACTATTGCATTTCCAGCATGATTCTTAAGTTTTGGATCCTCGGCATCTCAAAGAAAGGAAGCGGAACAATGTTTAAAATATCTATCTGTGATGATGAGGCCGGAGAGAGGAAAAAGATTGCGGACAACCTCCGGGCTTACGCAGCGGCACATTGTGAGCAGGGGATCGAATTTGACTTATATTCGTCTGCGTTTGAAATGCTGGAGGCATTTGATAAAGCAGGCGCTCCTGATATTGCTCTTTTGGATATCTGTATGCCCGGTATGCTGGGAACAGAATTGGCGCGGGATATTCTCCGCTTCAGTGAAAATACCGACATTGTCTTTCTGACGACCAGCTCGGATTATGCGGTTGATGCCTTTTCCATACATGCCGCTGACTATATCTGCAAGCCTTACACGCAGGAACAGTTTGACGCGGCCTTGGAACGGGTCATTGCCATGCGTGAACAAAAAACATGGATTCTTTTGCGCTGCGAGGGGGAATTGCACCGCATCGCCCTGGAAGATATTTTGTACATAGAAACCAGAGATAAACGTCGTGTGTTTTCCCTTGTCTCCGGGAAAAAGCTTTCTGTGTGGTCATTGCCGACGCAGCTTCAGGAATGTATTATGGGCAAAAAAGGCATGATAGTGTGCGGAAGTTCTTACATTGTCAACCTGAATCATGTACGCTGCTTTTCCGGTACGGACCTGCTTATGGATGACGAGACCCTCATTCCTGTTCCGAGGCGGTGCCGTTCTGAGCTGAAGCAGGCGTATTTTGATTTTTATTTAAAGGAGGCAGTAAACGGATGCCGGTAATCCAAATAATCATAATCGCTTTTTTGGCCAGCCTGTTGTTTTTTGCAACGCATCTGACGGCAGGACTTTTGCTGCAGGAGAGAAAATACCCGGTAAAAAAGACGGTGCTGCTGTGGGGGTCGGCGGGTATCTTTCTTTTTCTGGATGTTTGTTTCAGCTTCCTTTTTCTGTCAAAGCCGTGGAGGATGCCTGTTGCTCTGATGCTTTCGTACCTGTACTTTTGGGGAATTTTTATCTATGTGTCAGCAGACGGATTCTGGAAGAAATGTTATCTTTGGATCACATACGGCTGTGTTTTCTGCGTTTCATTGTCCATTTCATTTTATGGATACTATCTGCTTAGGCCGGACGGGTCGGACACTTTTGTGTATTTTATACAGAGTGTGATCTATGGCATGATCTGCCTTGTGATCTTCTTTGCGTATCATAGATATGGCAGACCGATCATCCGCGAGGTCAGCGGATTTCGCACAAAAAACTGGATATCGTTAAACGTCGTCTCCATAATCTATTTTTTTACCTTCGTGATACTTCTGTCAAAGATCAGTGCGGATAACGGGATCAATTCAGACACCCTGCTCCTCTTCGCTCTGCTTGTGTGTTCTTTTGCCGTAGCCAGCATCCTGATCATCAGCAATATCTATCAGATGCGGAAGGAAGCAAGGGACGAACTGGTAAGGCAAAACGTTGAGTACCTGATGTCCTATGTGGAAAATGCGCGAAAAACCGAGCAGGAGAACCGGCGAATCCGTCACGATCTGCGGCATCACGACGAGCGAATTGCGGCTATGGCGCAGGAGGGCGACACAGAGGGGATCTTAGCGTATTTAGGGCAGACCAAAGAAGTGTCAGAGAGTTTCCCGGCATGGTGTCCGAACGTCACAGTCAACGGCATCTTGAGTTCTTACGCTAGAAAGGCAAAAGAGGCAAATGTGGAATACATTGCTCAAGCGGATACCCCAACACAGTCGCCAGTCGCCGATGTGGATTTTGTGGCGATTCTTGCCAACCTTCTGGAAAATGCGCTGAACGCCTGCGTTGCGCGGAAAAGCTCCGGCCCTATTCAGGTCCATATCAGAAATGTAGGGAATAAAACGGTGATCGCCGTCAGCAACCCTTGCGGCACGGAGTTGAAGCTGGAAAACGGACTGCCGGCTGCGCGAGGCGTCGGGATTGACAGTATCATTTCCTCATCGATCAGGTATCAGGGGGAGATCAACTATGAAATTCAGGAAGGCAGCTGTACTGCCTGTGTGATTCTGAATCCGTGATCATTTCATATTGTTTCAGATTTTGAAAGCCGCCTTCGGGCGGTTTTTTCTTTTTCACCAATGACCAATTTCGGAATCAAAACGACCAATTTCGACATTCTTCCCTATTACAATCCATTTAAAGTTAAAAAATAAACTAAAAAATAAATTGTAAAAGGAGGAATTATTTACGAACACTTGTGACAACAACAGACCCTGCCCATGTACTTATGACTGCCCGCGCCATGGGAAATGCTGTGCCTGCGTGGCGCACCACCGTGACCACGATGAGGGTGTTCCGGGCTGCTTCTTTTCAAAAGAAGCGGAGGCAAGCTACGACAGGAGCATTGAAAACCTGGCGAGGGATCATGGGCTTCTATGATTGTAGAGAGGAGCTTTGGTATGAAATGGCCTTGGAAAAAAAGGACGCTTTCCTTTGAGGAAGCTGCAAGATTCAACTGGGAATTGGATACGAACGCCGAATTGAGGCAAGAGTTGGATGAGCTTGCAAAGCAATATATCAATCTGAGCGAAAAAGAATACCGGAGGAAGCTCCTGCTGTTATTTCGGGAAAATGGTCTGGCTATCGATTCAGATCAGCTGGATATGCTGCTGTTTCTGAGACATAAAACAGATCAGATGTTACTGAGGCAGGAGGCAAATCATGATGAAGAAACAAGGTAGGCTTTGGATGACAATGTTTCTGCTTATGATGTTTTTGACTTCCTATGAGCAGAAAACGAATGCTGCGACTGTTTCCCGGTGGCAAATGGCTATGAACGATGCGGTATTCGCCGAGGATGAGGAAATTCATCCGCTCGTCACCCTGACAGCTGAGGATAGCCGGGTGATCTGGGACGACGCCAGGGAAAGGGTTCTGCTCTTATCATGGCACAATTATCCGGATGAGTGTGCTCCCGGGACAGCCATCGGAGAATACGGCGATATCTGGGCGACTTCGCTCGGCGAAATGAAGAGTTGGTTCAAGGAAAACGAAGAAAAGGTAACGGATTGGGAGCTTCGGTTTTCACAGCTTCTCGGCGTGCATGAGGATGAGGGATACACCAGATTTACCGCTTTCTGGGTATTACCACAGGATGTTGTGCGTCCGGCTTTTGTCACTGACGTGACGAAGCAGATGGCAAACGATTACAGTCTTGTCGCCGGAGAGTGGAAAGAATGGTTTGATTCCAACATCCTGTTTTCTTATTTTGAAAGCGATTACCCCTGGACAAGACTGGGCTACACCTACGATTGGGGCGGAACGCAGGAATACGGGCTGACGGAATTTCTGGTGCGCGATCCGTCACGGACAGAGATCGTGTTTACCTTGACAACAGATGAGTTTGCGGAATATTTAAAGAACCAGGAAGGAGATCAGGAATGCGAAAAATAATCACAATGCTTATGACGGCTGCTTTGGCAGTTACCTGTCTGGCAGGCTTCGCCCCAAAGGAAAATAGTCCAGTAGAGGGGAAAAAAGTAGCGTATATCATGTATATGTCTTCCTCGCCCATTTTTGAGCTGTGGTCGGAATCCTTTACCAAGACGGCGGAAGCTCTTGGCATGGAGGCGGACACCTTTTTCTGTGAGGACAGCGACGAGGAATGGAAAGACAGAATTTTGCAATGCGCGAAAGACGGCTATGACGGATTGCTGGTATCTCATGGCGGAGTCGACTATGCGTGGGAATTTCTGGCGGGCGTGCTGGAGGAATACCCGGATCTGAAGATAGCGACCTTTGACACCTCTTTCAGAGATGAAAACGGGGAAACGGAAGCGATCGACGGCGTGGTCCAGCTATTCCAGCAGGATTCCGGACTTGCGTCGGCCTTGGTGGAGGAGATCCTGGCCATGTATCCGGACAAAGCGGAGAAAAAGGAAGCGGTCAATATCCTGCAGGTACAGGAGGAAAACTACATCATTGCCTTTGACCGCCGTCAGGCCGGCTATCAGCCTTATGAGACGGAGGGGAGGATCAGGACGCTGGAGCAGATGGCCCCGGAGGATCACTTAAGCCCCGAATCTTCCATGCAGGAAGCGGCAAAGAAGATCATTGGGAAATACGATGACGGTGAGATAGACGCCATATGGTGCTGCTATGACGCCTATGCCAGGGGAGTGTATCAGGCCCTGCAGGAATTGGATAGCGATATTCCCATGGTATCGGTAGATCTCTGTGACGAGGATATTCAGCTCATGGCGGAGGGCAAAAACTGGAAGGCCTGCGCCACGACCAACTGGACGCTGAACGGAGAGTTTGCCTGCCGGGTGCTGGCTTTGGAAATGGCCGGACAGTATGACGACATCAAGGCGGCTCCCAG
>CANQEB010000200.1 GCA_947594085.1 uncultured Lachnospiraceae bacterium
GCTCGTTGGCCTTGCTGAATCCGTTCTTGATGGTGCGCGGCAGGTCGTACTCATGCGGGCGTTGGTCGCAAAGTTTGCGCAGGATGACGCGTTGGGGCAGGCGCTTTTGAATACGGGAGATGATTATCTGGTCGAGTGTGCTTATCATGATAAGTTTTGGGTCTGTGGCGTGACATTGGATGACGACGCTCAGACGGACATAGAAAAGTGGAGCGGTAGAAACATTCTCGGTTTTGCGCTTATGGAAGTACGTACGATGCTTCGTCCGCAAGAACCGGCGCAGAAAGAAAAAAGGGAAAGCGTCATCTATATCAATCAGGATGACATTACTACGCTGAACTGCGAGTGCATTGTAAATGCCGCCAACAAAAGCCTTCTCGGTGGCGGTGGCGTAGACGGCGCGATTCACCGCGCGGCGGGACCGGAACTGTTGAAAGAATGCCAAACGCTGGGAGGATGTGAAACAGGAGAAGCAAAAATCACGCAAGGTTATAATCTGCCTGCCGAATGGGTCATTCATACAGTCGGTCCGGTTTATTCCGGAAAAGCGAAAGATGCCGAGCTGTTGGCAAGCTGCTACCGTAACTCATTGGAGCTTGCAAAAATGTACAATATTCATAGCATCGCGTTTCCGGCAATTTTAACCGGAGTGTATGGATATCCTCTGAAAGAAGCTACCGCAGTCGCCATGTCCACGGTGAAAAAATGGTTGGATGACAACGGAGGCTACTTCATGGAAGTGATTTTCTGCTGTTTCAATAAACAGGCATATGATACTTATCTTATGATACAAAAACGCGCTTTTCCGCAAAAATTTTAAATAGAGCTTGTATAATCAGTCGTTATTGGGTATAATTCTATTGAAAAAATTTGCGATAAATCGCAAAAATAGTCAATAGAGAAAAGGCGTGTAGTATGGTAATTGAGAGAGACATTTATTTGAAAAAGCTGATCAGTAAAAAACAAAATGGACTTATCAAGGTAGTGACCGGGATTCGGCGCTGCGGAAAGTCCTACTTGCTCTTTCATCTGTTTAAGGAACATTTGCTGGCAGATGGAATCGACGAACAGCACATAATTGAAATCGCGTTTGATTCCTTTGAGAATAAACGCTTTCGCGATCCGGATGTACTGTATCCGTATCTGAAGGAACAGATGAAGGATAATGATCTGTATTATATATTGTTGGATGAAGTTCAACTTCTGGATGAGTTTGAATCCGTACTGAACGGATTGATTCGCATGAAAAATGTGGATGTATATGTGACAGGAAGCAATGCACGTTTTTTGTCTAAGGATGTGATAACGGAATTCCGCGGTCGAGGCGATGAAGTCCATATGTATCCGCTCAGCTTTACAGAATTTATGTCGGTCTATCCGGGCTCGAAGCAGGATGGATGGAATGAATATATACTTTACGGCGGCCTGCCTCCCGTTATGAATATTTCAGATCCGGAAGAAAAGGTTCATTTCCTCAAGCTATTGTTTGAGGAAACCTATATCTCTGATATTGTAGGCAGACACAGTGTGCGTAATCAGGCAGAGCTGGAGGAGCTTTTAAACATTCTTTCATCTGCTATCGGTTCACTTACAAATCCGACGAAACTGTCGTCAACGTTCAAAACGGTTAAGAAGAAAACGATCAGTAACGCAACGATTAAAAGGTATATTGAGTATTTTTGTGATTCCTTTCTGATTGACAGCGCGCTTCGCTATGATATTAAGGGAAAGAAGTATATCGATACGCCGGTCAAATATTATTTTACGGATTTGGGATTGCGGAACGCGCGTCTCAATTTTCGTCAGCTGGAAGAAACGCATACGATGGAGAATATCATATTCAATGAACTGAAAATACGGGGATTTAATGTAGACGTGGGTGTTGTTACTTTAAATGCGGTCAATGAAAAGGGGCATGGGATTCGGAGACAGTTGGAAATTGATTTTGTCTGCAACAAGGGTTCCAGGCGTTATTACATCCAGTCTGCCTATGCGATTCCGGATCAGGCAAAAATGGAGCAGGAACAGCGTTCCCTGATGCTGACCGGTGATTTCTTTAAGAAGATCATCATCACGAAAGACGCGCCAGCACTCTATTACAATGAAGATGGGGTGCTGGTCATGGGTATCTATGACTTTTTGCTGAATGAGAACAGTCTGGATTATTGATTGGGAGATTATAAGTAAGCGAGAGCTGTTGAATTAGGACACATGGTGGTTTTCGACTGCGTAACGCTCGAAAAGCAGTTTGCTTATATGGAGATGCCAACATGAAGGTTCTTGTAATTCCTGATATTCATCTGAAAACATGGATTTTTGACAGAGCGGAGAGCATATTAAAGGATGGAAAGGCGGACGGGGCGGTCTGCCTTATGGATATACCGGACGATTGGGGGATGGAATTTCAGGTGGAACGCTATAGACAGACGTTTGATCGCGCAATAGCCTTTGCGAAAGCTGCTCCTGATACACTCTGGTGTTATGGAAACCATGATATCAGCTATCCATGGGGAAGACTTGAAACAGGATATTCGCCGTATGCGGAACGAACGGTTATGTCAAAGCTTAAAGAGTTAGAACATACTTTGAAGAATCCGGAACAGATTACTTTTATGCACAGAATTGATAAAGTACTTTTTTCACATGGAGGACTTACGACTGATTTTGTCATGCGGCTTAATGAAGGATTACTCGATGCTGATATAGATGATGTGATTGTGGCAGTGAATGAGGCATCACAGGATTTGCTTTGGAATGATGAGTCTCCGCTGTGGTTTAGACCGCAGTACAAGGACGCCAATGCTTTCAGAAAAGATAACTATATGCAGGTGGTTGGACATACACCGGTCGAGAAGGTGTTTGAAAAGGATAGTATTATATCGACCGATGTATTCTCGACCTATCGTGATGGACGACAGATCGGAGAATCTGTGATGCTTGTTATTGATACAGAAACCGGGAAGTATGAAAAGATTGAGGTGCCAGGCGCGTGATTGTTATTAATATCCTTAATTGCTATCGAAATTCTGGAAGAATGGACGCATCAAGGAATTGGATATGCCGTAGTGAAAGCATTGATGAATGAAATAAAGAAAAGAGTAAGTGTTACAGAATTTTGGTCTAATTGATTATGAAATGAAGTTGTCTTTTTATGAATGGTTTGGTATAATACAGGAAAAGATAAAATTAAGATAAAATTTTGATAAGGAGTGGAGAGATATGCTGCAGATCAGACCAGTTTCGGATTTAAGGAATAAATTCCCTGATATTGAAAAAATTGTAAATGCAGGAGAACCGGTCTATTTGACAAAAAACGGATATGGAGCAATGGTAGTACTTAGTTTAGAAGAGTATTCCAGATTGACAGACAGCGTAGAGCTGGCTTTGGATAGAGCAGATAAAATGGCAGAGGAAACTAATGTCCGCATGAGTCATGAGGAGGTTTTTGGAAACTTGCGGAGGAAACTGAATGCAAAGTGAGAAATACAGATTAAGTTATTTGCCGTTATTTTATAAGGATCTCGATGAAAAGATAGCCTACATTGTGGAAAAATTAAAGAATCCTAAAGCCGCAAGTGATTTATTAGATAAGGTAGAGGCAGCTATTCTAAAACGACTTCCGGTGGCAGAATCATTTGAGCCATATCATTCTCTCCGAGAACGCAGATATGTCTATTATCGTATTTATGTAGATAACTATGTGATTTATTATGTAGTAATAGACGATAATCCCGATGATCTGATCATGGAGGTAAGAAGGTTTCTCCATAATGGACAGAATCGGGAGATGATGGTGTGATTGTATTGGTTTAATACCATTTACTATACCATTTCCCAGTGAATTTGCGTATATTTATGGAGAATCATGTGAATTTGGAGTAAAAACGGAAAACCGAGAAAAGGGCAAAAAAGCTAGTAAATATCGGGATTTGCGGACTTCTGGAGGGATATAAGAAGAATGATAAAAGTATTATTTGTCTGCCACGGCAACATTTGCCGTTCGCCGATGGCGGAATTCATTATGAAGGATCTGGTACGGCAGCAGGGACTGGAGGATCAGTTTTATATCGCTTCCGCGGCGACGAGCATGGAGGAAATCGGCAATCCGGTGTATCCGCCAGCCAGACGGAAGCTGGCGGAGCATGGTTTGTCGTGCGCGGGGAAAACGGCCCGCCGGATGGAGCGCCGCGATTATCAGGAGTATGATTATCTGGTGGGGATGGAGCAGTTCAACCTGCGTAATATGATGAGGATTCTCGGAGACGACCCTGAGAAGAAAGTGAGCCGCCTGCTGGATTTTTCGGACAGGCCTCGGGACATTGATGATCCTTGGTATACGGGAGACTTTGAGACGGCATATCGGGAGATCCTCGAGGGCTGTGAGGCACTTTTGAAACATATTATGAATCACAAAGGAGGTCAAAACCATGTCGGATAAACGCAAGGATTACATTTCATGGGACGAATATTTCATGAGCGTCGCGAAGCTTGCCGGGATGCGCTCGAAGGATCCGAATTCGCAGGTGGGCGCGTGCATCGTCAGCAGTGACAACAAGATTCTGTCGATGGGTTACAATGGCTTCCCGGTGGGCTGCTCGGACGACGAGTTCCCGTGGGCGCGCGAGGGGGACGAGCTGAACTGCAAGTACCCCTATGTGGTGCACAGCGAGCTGAACGCGATCCTGAATTATCGCGGCGGCAGTCTGGAAGGCGCGAAGCTCTATGTGTCGCTGTTCCCATGCAACGAGTGCGCGAAAGCGATCATTCAGGCCGGGATCAAGACAATCGTGTACGACGATGACAAGTACCACGACGGTGCGGCGGCTACCGCGTCGAGGCGTATGCTGGACGCGGCGGGGGTACGCTATTACCGCTACCAGCACACGGGGCGGAACATGGAGCATCTACATGCCAAAGATCAGCCCGAAGAGGGAATTGCGATACCTAAGGCAAACCGTATGAGGCCG
>CANQEB010000201.1 GCA_947594085.1 uncultured Lachnospiraceae bacterium
TAGGTGGGACAGATCTGAGATCAAAATATCCTGAGGCCAGTCTCTTTTATCTCAACTGACAATTCGTTTACTCCATCGATCAATAAAATATGCTTGCACAAAAGCTTATAATTAGTTATAATAACCATAATTTAAGATTTGTTCTTCGGGGCGGGGTGCAAGTCCCCACCGGCGGTATAGTCCGCGACCCGCGCAAGCGGCTGATCCGGTGACATTATATGGTGAATTCCGGAACCGACAGTTATAGTCTGGATGAGAGAAGAATGCGCAGTATTGATGAGATGCGAGGCGGCCGCGGAGTTTTTCCTGGAAAGGATTCCGGGCCGCTTATTTTTTGCGAAAGTGATGAGCGGTGTCGGGCAGAGCCAATCGTAGCGGCAGAAATTTGCTTATGTATAAGGCTCGGGATTTGAAATAGCGGACTCTGAATTTGCAATATGCATACGGCGCGACTAAGAAGAGCTTTTCTTAAATAAGTTGGGGGAGATTCCCCGAAATATTTCGAGAAAAGGAGAAATGAGAAATGGGAACAGGTATTTTGAAGACGATTGGAGAGAATCTACAGTTTGTGTTGGTGTGTGCGCTGGTGATTCTGGCGATTGTCGCGGTGGCGAAGCTGATCGAGGACAAGGTGCTCAAGAACAGTGTGGCAAAAATGAGCAAAACGCGCTATATCACGATCTGCGCAATGCTTGGTGCACTGGCAATGATCCTGCACATCTTTGACTTTCCGGTGGCGTTTCTGGCGCCGGGCTTTTACAAGCTGGACTTTAGCGAGATCCCGGTCATGATCGGAGCTTTTTGCCTGGGGCCGGTTGGCGGCGTGATCATTGAGCTCGTAAAAATCCTGCTGAAGCTGGTGGTGAAGGGGACGACGACAGCGTTTGTCGGCGATTTGGCGAATTTTGTGGTCGGCTGTTCCTTTGTCGTGCCGGCGGCGATTATTTATCATTTGAAGAAGACGCGCGCGATGGCAGTGGTCTCTCTGGTGACCGGTACGGTGGTGATGACAGTGTTTGGGAGCTTGTTCAACGCGATCTATCTGCTCCCGGCATTTTCGAGGCTCTACGGGATGCCGCTGGACGCGATCGTAGGTATGGGGACCGCGATCAACAAGGGGATCACAAGCGTGTCCACGCTTGTTTTGTTTGCGGTTGCGCCGCTGAATCTGTTAAAAGGTGTATTGATTTCTGTGCCGACTATGTTATTATATAAGCGAATCAGCAGAGTTTTGCATAGTACCGCACAGGACGCAAGCGCTGTGAATAGGCACAGTCAGCCGCAGGGATGATACATAGCGTATCGCAGGTGCGGGTATACCCGATTGAATAGAAGAAGAGTGCTGCGCATCGGTCTGCGCTGCATTTTCGTCACACAGGAGACTTTTGGATGCTCTGTGTGCAATCAGAGGGATGCTGCATAACGGTTCTGCCGGATTTGCGGCGTCCCTTTTACTATGTAAATTCTCCCTTCTGAAAAGCGGGACAAATTGCTCGCTGTTTGTATCGTCGTCTAAAGGGTGGGGAATGAAAATAGACGTGTACGAACGGGAAAATGGCATAAGGAGCAGAAGAACATGGGCAAGATCAGAAAAATCGAACAACTTACGCACAATCCGTTTCTCAATCTGTATGATCTGTCCGTCGAGAATCGCCTGGGAAATCCTGGCAAGTATTATGTGGCATCCAGGGCAAAGACTGTGAAGGAGCTAGAGCTTGTGACGAAGCAGCAGGAGCCGGACGGCGTTATCATCTACAGTTTGTATGGGGAAAAACGAGATCGTGTGGTGCTGATCCGGCAGTACCGTTATTCCATTGACAATTATATCTATGAGTTTCCGGCGGGACTTGTCGAGCCGGGGGAGGATTACCATGCGTCTGCCGTGCGCGAGATGCGCGAGGAGACCGGACTGACGTTGCACCCGATCAAAGTAGACACAATTTTTGAAAAACCATATTATACGACAATCGGCATGACCGACGAGTGCTGCGGCACAGTGTACGGCTACGCGGATGGGGAGATCAGCAGCGATCTGCTGGAGGACAGCGAGGAGATTGAGGTGGTGCTCGCAGACCGCGAGGAGGTGCGCCGGATCCTGAGGGAGGAGCGTGTGGCGGAAGTCTGCTCTCACATGCTGTTGCATTTTTTGCACGACGAGGATCCGTTCGCGTTTTTGCATGCCAATGACGCGGCGGATGAAGCGTAAAGCAGTACTTTTAAACACAGGGAAGACAGGATTCCTGTCCGGGAGATCGGAGGAGGCGTCGGATGAAGACGGAATTTGAGATCAAGATGACAGTGGGCGGCATGTATCGCTTCCTGATGTACCATGCATACCATAGTTTTGCGGGAATTTTCAGCATCGTTGCCGGGCTGGCGCTGATCGGCTTTTATATTTGGAACGGCGGTGGATTCGAGATGAATAATCTGTGGAATCTGGTGTTCGGCATCCTTTTTCTGCTGTATGAGCCCTCTGCGCTGCACAGCCAGGCGGTGAAGCATGTAAAGCTGAATTTCGTCTACAAGCATCCGCTGCACTATACGCTCTCCGAGGAGGGGATCGCGGTCCGGCAGGCGAAGCTACAGGGCGGTATGGACGCGGAGCTGTATGTGGAAAGCCTGATGGGGCCGGAGCCGACGGTGGCTGTCTGGGACAGTGTGATTTTGGTGCGGGAGGATTCGAAGAGCATTCTCGTGTACACGGGAAAGAAGAATGCCTGCATCTGGCCGAAGGATCAGCTCAGTGCGCAGGAGGCAGAGGTCAGGGAAATCCTGAAAAAGTATGTTCCGGCGGACAAGCTGAAGCTGAAGTCCTGACAGGGAAAATGCGGTGTAAGATGGAGGAAACATGATTACAGAGACCAATTCAGAGCAGGAGACGTATGCATACGGCAGTTCTCTGGCGCGGCAGGCTGTCCCTGGGCAGGTGTTTGCTCTGGTCGGAGAACTCGGCGTCGGCAAGACGGTGTTGACGAAGGGACTGGCGGCCGGACTTGGCATCACAGAGCCGGTAAGCAGCCCGACGTTTACGATTTTGCAGGAATATGAAGAAGGACGACTTCCGTTTTATCATTTTGATGTGTATCGGATCGCGGATCCAGGGGAGATGGATGAGATCGGGTACGAGGATTATTTCTACGGGAACGGAATATGCCTGGTGGAGTGGGCGAACCTGATCCGGGAGCTGATGCCGGAAGATACGGTTTGGATTATGATTGAGAAAGATTTGGAACGGGGATTTGACTATCGCAGGATTACGGTGGACGGGCTCCGATGAGAAAACGAATCATCTGACAGGCCGTCTGTGTGCGGGTAGTGTCAGAAGATGCGAAATCAGGCAGGAAACAGAAGCCGGAGAGAAGAGACTTCTGGGTAAGAGACAGAGAGCCGGAGAAAAGTGACCTCCGAATAAGAGACAGAAAGTGGAGTGACAGATCATGAAGATATTAGCGTTGGACAGTTCGGGACTGGTGGCGTCCGTGGCGATCGTGGAGGATGATGTTCTACTGGCAGAATACACAGTAGATTACAAGAAAACACATTCGCAGACGCTCTTGCCGATGCTCGCAGAGGCGGCGCGGATGATTGAGTTGGATCTGAATACGGTGGACGCGATCGCGGTGGCGGGTGGTCCGGGTTCCTTTACAGGACTGCGCATCGGTTCTGCGACGGCGAAAGGCCTGGGCCTTGCGCTCGACAAGCCGCTTGTGCACGTGCCAACGGTGGACGCATTAGCCCGGAATCTCTACGGCTGTTCAGACTACATCTGTCCAATGATGGATGCCCGCAGGAGCCAGGTCTATACAGGAATCTATCATTTTGAAGATGGAGAATTCAAGATTATTGAGGAGCAGAAACCGATTGCGGTCTCGGAGATTGCAGAGAAGTTGAATGCGCTGGGCGGCCCGGTTGTGTTCCTTGGGGATGGCGTGCCGGTTTATCGTGAAGAACTGGAGCGAACCATGACGGTGCCGTATCGCTTTGCCCCGGCTCATGTGAATCGGCAACGAGCATCCGCGGTGGCGGTGCTGGCCATGCAGTACGTGAGGGAGGGCAGAATCGAGACGGCGGCGGAGCACGCACCGGATTATCTGCGCCCCTCGCAGGTAGAGCGCGAGCGTGCGGAGGCATTGCGGCATGGATGAAAAGGAAAAGCACAATATTTCAATGGAAGACGGGAAGGATAAGGAGCCGCGGGAAGACAGAGGAACGGATCTTGCCATCAAGGAGATGACGCCGGAGGATGTCCCAGAGGTCGCAGCGCTGGAGCGACAGGTTTTCTCCGCTCCCTGGAGCGAGAACGGATTCCTGGATTCGCTCCGGTCTCAGGATACGCTGTATCTCACGGTATGGCAGGAGGACAAGCTGGTCGGGTACTGCGGATTCTTGCAATCGTTTGACGAGGCGGATATCATGAACGTCGCGGTTGCCCCTGATTACAGGAACCGGGGAGTGGGACGGCGGATGCTGCAGGAGTTAATGCAGCGTGGCGGTGGGCGCGGTATTCTGAGATATACGCTAGAAGTTCGACAGAGCAATGCCGCGGCAATCCATTTATATGAGAAACTTGGCTTTGTCTCTGTAGGCATACGGAAGAATTTTTACGAGAAGCCAGTGGAGTCAGCTATGATCATGTGGAGGAATTAATATGCTGGACGTATGTCTTTTGGGCTGCGGAGGGATGATGCCGCTGCCATACCGTCATCTGACTTCCCTGATGACGCGGTTCAACGGGAGCAATCTTCTGATCGATTGCGGGGAAGGAACGCAGGTTGCAATAAAGGAAAAGGGCTGGAGTTTCAAGCCAATCGACACAATCTGCTTCACCCATTACCATGGAGATCACATCAGTGGCTTGCCATCTGCGTATCCGTGACAATGCGGGCGCCTT
>CANQEB010000202.1 GCA_947594085.1 uncultured Lachnospiraceae bacterium
CATGCCCCTTAATTCGACATGGCTGACGAGTACTTACATGTATTATCATGCGTGTGAGACGCGCAACACGGATTACGGCTGTGCGATCGCGGTGCTGATTGTACTGCTCGGCATCGTATCAGCGAAGATCGTCAATGCGATATTCAAAGAGAAAGACTACTAGGAGGAAGAGGGATGGAGAGAAAATCAAAAACCAGTAAAAAGCTCTGGATGATTCCTGTATATGCCGTCCTGATCTTCTGGGCACTGACGACGATCTACCCGCTTTTTTGGGTCGCACTGAACTCATTCAAAATCAAGAATGAAATTATTTCAGATTCGTTTTCTCTGCCCATGGGGGAACTGTTTACACTGGCAAATTACAAGAGGGCGTTTGATCGTGTGCCGATCATCGGCGCATACATGAACAGTCTGATGCTCTCTGGGACAGTTACCATCGTCGTGATGTGCCTGGCAGGGTTAGCGGCATTCGCTCTGGTGCGATATCAGTTTCGACTCAGGGGTTTTCTGATGTCGGTTGTGGTGGCGAGCATGATGTTCCCGGCGTTTTCAACGATCGTTCCGGTATTTCGTATGGAAGCGTCCTGGGGACTAGTCAACAGTAGCAATCGATGGCTCTCGCTGTTGGCGTGTGCGCTGCCACAGATTGCGGGTAATCTCTCATTTGCGATCATTGTGTTGTCCGGTTATATCCGCAGTCTCCCGATTGAGCTGGAGGAGGCAGCGTATCTGGAAGGGTGCAGCTCTTTTCAGATTTTTGGAAAAATCGTTGTCCCGCTGGCGAAGCCTTCGTTTGCGACTGTGGCGATTTTTACATTTCTCTGGAGCTACAATGACTTGTTTATGCAATCATTTTTCCTGCGCATTCAGACACAGTGGGCGATCACACGCTTGCTCAAAGAGCTGACCGCAATGGAGGGCACCAACTATGGTCTGATGGCGGCTGCGGTCACGATAGTGGTGGTGCCTGTGCTGATCCTATACGCGTTCCTGCAGAAATACATCATCAAAGGGATGATCGCGGGTGCGGTGAAGGGGTAGACTTCGATGCTTGGAGGGCTCGCAGATGAGTTTTGCGTGTTCAGACAGGAGGCAGGAGAGACATAAATTTATAAGATTTGCCTGGATTATTGACAGGATAATGGTGTAAAATATAGTTGATTGATCGCAGAATGCAAAGAGTCAACAGAGGAATATAAAATGTACAAAGTTGTAATTATTGATGATGAGCCGATCATTGTGACTGGCCTTACAAAGCTGGTGCCGTGGCAGAAATATGACTGTGAAGTGGTAGCGACCGCGGCGGACGGGCAAGAAGGGCTGGAATTGATACGTCAGGTTCTGCCGGACATTGTATTTTCCGATATCTATATGCCCAGGATGGACGGGCTTTTGATGACAGCTGCCCTGAAGTCAGAGTTTGAGGATATGGAGCTGACGATCCTGACCGGATATCGGGATTTTGAGCTTGTGCAGCAGGCGCTGAGGCTAGGGGTCACGCGCTTTATCCTCAAGCCGTCGAACATGGACGAGCTCGAGGAAGCGCTTAAAGCGATGACCGATAAGTTGAAAAAGAAGGGAATCTACGCGGATGGCAGCAAGGGGTCTTCAGGGCTGTCGGATACGCGAGGTTTAAGCGACGCAAAAGCGCAGGAATTGGCTGACAAACAGCATGGGGAACAAAGAAAAGCTGAGACACAGGAGCCATCCGGAGAGCGGGAGGAAGCTCCGTCGCAGGCCGGAAGCTTTATTGTGAACAATGCAGTTGCGTTCATTCGGAAGAATTATAATCATAAAATTACGCTGAAGGAAGTGGCGGATAACACGTACGTGAGCCAATGGCATCTGAGCAAGCTGCTCAACCGGCACACAGGACAGAGTTTTTCTGAATTGTTGAATACGATTCGTGTGGAGGCTGCGAAGGAGCTTCTGCGCGATCCGGCGCTCCGAGTCGGAGATGTGGCAGACGAAGTCGGCTTCCTCGACTTGGCACATTTTTCGCGTGTATTTAAGAAAATCACAGGAATGTCTGCACACGAATATCGGAATCAGATCAAATAGTGCAGAACATAAAAAGGATCAAAGTTTCGTCTTGACAAACCCGCGGACGTTCGCTAAGATAAGAAGCATCAGTTTGCCGTCTGCATGGAGAAAGCGGGCGGTGGCTATATCAGAAAAAGGTGCTGAGAAAGAGGAGTACGCGCCGCGCGCCAAAAGAGAGGACGGCTCATCGGCTGAAAGGCGGTCCGGGAGAGCGGGTGCGGAAGGTAGCTTTTGAACCGAATGGCTGAAGCCTGAATCCGATGGTCGGGAGACTTGAACTCTCGACGTTCGCTCCGCTGTTAAAGCTGAGGCAGGAGGGGCAAACGGAAGAGCAAGTGTGTAGGCGGTTCCGGGACTTCCCGTTACAGAAGAAAGAGATGCAGGATATATCCTGCAAGAAAAGGTGGTACCGCGAGACATTCGCCCTTTGTATACATTGTATGCAGAGGGCTTTTTTCGCGAAAACGATGAGCCATGCAAATATAATTTTTTTCGAGGTTAGCATGGCTCAGAGAAGTCAGCGAAGACAAAGAATTCACAGAGGAGGCGCACCATGAGCAAAGAGCTTGCCAAAACCTACGACCCGAAGGGGCTCGAGGACAGACTGTACCAGAAATGGCTCGACCGGAAATATTTTCACGCCGAGCCCAATCCGAACAAAAAACCGTTTACGATTGTGATCCCGCCGCCAAACGTGACGGGGCAGCTCCACATGGGGCACGCGCTCGACGAGACGATGCAGGACATCCTGATCCGTTTCAAGCGGATGCAGGGCTATGAGACGCTCTGGCAGCCGGGAACGGATCACGCCGCGATCGCGACCGAGGTCAAGGTCATCGAGAAGCTGAAGGAGCAGGGCATCGAGAAGGATGAGATTGGCCGCGAGGAGTTCCTGAAGCACGCCTGGGCGTGGAAGGAGGAGTACGGTGGAAAGATCATCAACCAGCTCAAGAAGCTCGGCGCGTCCGCGGACTGGGACAGAGAGCGCTTCACGATGGACGAGGGCTGCTCGAAGGCAGTCGAGGAGGTTTTCATCCGCCTGTACGAGAAGGGTTATATCTACAAGGGCTCGCGCATCATCAACTGGTGCCCGGTCTGCCAGACGTCGATCTCCGACGCCGAGGTGGAGCACGAGGATCAGGACGGCTTCTTCTGGCATATCAATTACCCGGTGGTCGGCGAGGAGGGGCAGTTCGTCGAGATCGCGACGACGCGTCCGGAGACGCTGCTCGGCGATACGGCGGTAGCCGTGAACCCGGAGGATGAGCGCTATCAGCATCTGGTCGGCAAGATGCTCAAGCTGCCGCTCACGGGGCGCACGATTCCGGTGATCGCGGACGAGTACGTGGACCGCGAGTTTGGGACCGGCTGCGTGAAGATCACGCCTGCGCACGACCCGAACGACTTCGAGGTCGGCAAACGCCACAATCTGGCGGAGATCAATATCCTGAACGACGACGCGACGATCAACGAGCTCGGCGGCAAGTACGCGGGCATGGACCGCTACGAGGCGAGAAAGGCGATCGTCAAGGATCTCGAGGAACTCGGACTGCTCGTGAAGGTGGTTCCGCACAGCCACAGCGTCGGCACGCACGATCGCTGCAAGACGACGGTGGAGCCGATGATCAAGCCGCAGTGGTTCGTGAAGATGGATGAGCTGGCGAAGCCGGCGATCGAGGCGCTGAAGAACGGTTCGCTGCAGTTCGTGCCGGATCGTTTTGACAAGATCTATCTGCACTGGCTCGAGAACATCCGCGACTGGTGCATTTCCCGACAGCTCTGGTGGGGACACCGGATCCCGGCGTACTACTGCGACGAGTGCGGCGAGGTGGTCGTGGCAAAGGAGATGCCGAAGGTCTGCCCGAAGTGCGGCTGCACGCATCTGACGCAGGACGAGGACACGCTGGACACCTGGTTTTCCTCGGCGCTGTGGCCGTTCTCGACGCTCGGCTGGCCGGAGAAGACGCCGGAGCTCGAGTATTTCTACCCGACCGATGTGCTCGTGACGGGCTATGATATCATTTTCTTCTGGGTCATTCGTATGGTGTTTTCCGCGCTGGAGCAGACCGGCGAGGTGCCGTTCCACCATGTGCTGATCCACGGCCTCGTGCGCGACTCGCAGGGGCGCAAGATGAGCAAATCGCTCGGCAACGGCATCGACCCGCTGGAGATCATCGAGCAGTACGGCGCGGACGCGCTGCGCCTGACGCTGATCACCGGTAACGCGCCGGGTAACGATATGCGTTTCTATATGGAGCGCGTGGAGTCGTCCCGCAACTTCGCGAACAAGGTCTGGAACGCGTCGCGTTTTATCATGATGAACCTCGAAAAGGCGGAGGTGCCGGAGACGATCGATCTGAACAGCCTGACCGGGGCGGACAAGTGGATTCTCTCGAAGGTCAACACGCTGGCGAAGGTCGTGACCGAGAACATGGAGAAGTACGAGCTCGGCATCGCGGTTCAGAAGGTGTACGACTTTATCTGGGAGGAGTTCTGCGACTGGTACATCGAGATGGTGAAGCCGCGTCTCTACAGCGACGAGGACACGACGAAGGCGGCCGCGCTGTGGACGCTGCGCACGGTGCTTGCGAACGCGCTGAAGCTGCTGCACCCGTACATGCCGTTCGTGACCGAGGAGATCTACTGCACGCTGCTGCCGCAGGAGGAGTCGATTATGATCTCATCGTGGCCGGAGTACAAGGCGGAGTGGGAGTTTGCCGCGGACGAGAAGGCGGTTGAGACGATCAAGGAGGCCGTGCGAGGCATCCGCAACGTCCGCACGGGCATGAACGTGCCGCCGAGCAGAGGCTCCATTTGCTGATAAAACCGGCAAACAGCGGGATTCCCA
>CANQEB010000203.1 GCA_947594085.1 uncultured Lachnospiraceae bacterium
AACGAAGCGCTCCTTGTCCTTGCCGTTCGCGTTCTTCGCGATCACGCTGAACATCGGCTGCTGAATCCCGCTCTCGTAGGAGCTCATGATATCCTTGCCAAGCCCCGCGTCAAGCAGAGCCTGCTTCAAAGCCGCGCCCGGCGCGGACAAAAGCGCGTACTCCAGCACGGCAAACGCATGCACTAGATCAATATCCCGGCTCGTGCCGATCACCGCGTTGTAGGACAGATAGGTATTATCCTCCAGCGGATCCGTATCCGAGATCGGATAGCTCCGGTTCACCTCGAGTGGCTCTGCGAACGGCTGCTGCATTGGGATCGCGGAATCCACCGCCAACACGTCAAAATGGCTCAGGTACTCCTGATCCATCCAATTCAGGCGCTCCTCCATGTCCAGATCACCGTACAAATAGATATAGCTGTTCGACGGGTGATAATATTTGCTGTGGAACGCGAGGAAGTCCTCATAGGTCAGATCCGGAATATGTGCCGGATCACCTCCCGACTCCACGCCATACGCATTATCCGGGAACAGCGAATTCAAAATCTCCCGGTCCAGCACGTCCTCCGGCGTCGAGAACGCACCCTTCATCTCATTGTAGACGACGCCGTTGTAGACAATCTCATCCTCCGGCGACTCAATCTGATAATTCCAGCCCTCCTGACGGAAGATTTCTTCCTTTGTGTAGATATTCGGATAGAACACAGCATCCAAATAGACATGCATTAAATTGCGAAAATCCTTCTCGTTGCAGCTCGCGACCGGATACATTGTCTTGTCCGGAAACGTCATTGCGTTGAGGAACGTGTTCAGCGAGCCCTTCACCAGCTCGACAAACGGATCCTTCGACGGGAAGTTTTTGCTGCCGCACAACACGCTGTGCTCCAGAATATGCGCCACACCTGTACTGTCGGTCGGTGTCGTCCGAAACGCGATGCCGAACACCTTGTTCTCATCGTCATTTTGCAGCACCATCACGCGCGCGCCGCTCTTTTTATGACGCAACAAATAGCCGTCCGAGCGGATGTCCTCGAGCCTTTTTTGCATAACCAATTCATACTGCGGGATTTTCTCTAAATTCATTCTTCGACCTCCTTCAACCTTTGAGTCCTCTCGACTGCCTGTCCATATCCTCCACCACAATATCATAGATTTCCCCGAGTGAGGCGCAATATTCCAGAACCTTCCAGGGCTCATTCGTATGAAAATGAATCTTGATCAACTCCTCATCTCCAACCGCCAACAGGCAGTCCCCTTTGAAATGCTCCGTGAAATATTCACTGATCTCATCCTCGTCCAGATCTGTGCCTTCAATCAAAAGCTGTGTGTCGTACTTAAACTCTAACATTTCCCTTCCTCCCTTTTTGGTGATATGTCTTTCTCATGGTATATCCAAACCAGCTATATAGCACGCTTTCTCATGGTATATCCAAACCAGCTATATAGCACGCTTTCTCATGGTTTATATTATCAACGCATCAACTGCTCCATCCGTCTTTGTCTGCGGTACTTTCGTGTCGCGAAGCGGTAAATCGCACCTACCAGCAAACCGCCGAGCAACAGGAAAAACAAGATCGCCAACATGCAATGGAAAAAGAATGCATCCGGCAAAATGCGGATCACCGGATCCGTGACCGGGTCAAAGATCCAATAGTCGTTGTTGAAAAATATCTCATGAAACCTGATAAAAAAACTGTTCCAACTTATAGCTGCGAGGATACCCAGCACCACCGGAATCACAAAAGTCAACACCGATATCAGCTTCAGGCTTCCGTAATCTCTGCGTGGCAGCTTTCGGGCAAGCCCGATAAGCAATATAATCCCCGATATCACCAGCAGATACTGTATCGCGAAGAAGATCCGTCTCACCTCGCGGAAATGTGTCTCTCCATGTTCCGACATCGGAAAATTGGGGAATTCCAGCTCCTTGACTCCCTTCATGACCAAATTGTAATCAATCAGCGCATCATAGTTTTCCCGGATTACATCTTCGGAAATCCCTGTCTTGCTTTCCAATTGCTGGTAACGAATATCAAAATAGTAGATCGTACGCAAATTCAGCACCAGAACCACCGACACACATGCAAGAAACAGAAAACCTATCAGAGCCAGCAAAATATTTGACGGTGTCACGACCGGTCGCTGACGCTCCGGCGCATATCCCCGCCTGGTAACTCTTCTGCGACCGTCATGGCTCTGCATACGACGATTTGTCTGCCCGGCGGCAGCTCGTCCATGCCCCTCAGAAGCGCTACGTCCTCCCGATGAAGCCCTTCTGCGTGTATCTGGCACGTCGATCTGTCCATAATTCTTCTGATTCGACACCCTCTGTCTGCCCATCGCTTCTCCTTTGTCATCCTTACACGGCTTATTCCTCTCGCGAATATCTTACCACAGAACAAAAAAGCTGTAAACTGATTTGAAGCATTGTTGATGTACCAAAACGTCCGCTCCAAATTTCAACAAAGCGTCAAAAATAGAGAGTCTCCGATGCATCTCCAAAGACTCTCCCAATCCAAACTATCATTATTGGTATTTATAGCGCCGCCTCAACGCGCCTTCCCATGACCCGCCAATCCAAATCATTTTTGTCGACCTTTATAGCCTCACCCGTGAGCTTGCGACTACCGCCGCGCAGACCATCCCGCCCGCGACGAGCGCATCCCGCGTCCGGTCCGGCATCAGAATTCCCTTTATCCCAAAGCAATACACCAAAAACAAAATCGTCGCCACAAGAAAAATCACGAGATGCCACAGCGCAAAGCGCCGTCTTGCGGATGCTCCGGCCTCCGCTGCCGCCTCATAGGTGACGCCACTGATCCAGTAGACACTCTGCGTCGCCATAATCATCGCAAAAAACAAATCCAGAAACACAAGCACGATAATGCCCAGATTCTTTCCCGCTCCGATCATAGGGAAATACTGCCTTCCTCCGTACATGTAAAAAAGGCACACGGCAACCAGCAAGGCCAGCCATACCCAGAATAATGTGTATGTTTTTTTCTGATACTGCATGTTCATTTTATTGTGCTTCCTTCTTCCGTATCATCAGACTTTTCTGCCCACGTATTAAAGTATATCCCACATATTTTCCTTCTGTCAACTCGTAACTATATCTCATTTCCTTGTATTATAAAACCGATGACGCCTGACTGTTTAAGTCCGCGCCATCGGCCCACCGTTCTCCAACGATCATGCCATAGATCACACCCTGTGTTTAAGTCCGCGCCATCGATCCACCGTTCTCCAACTCACGAAGGATCTCCCTCTTGTAGGACAAAAATTCCTCCGAAAGGCTGAAATCTTTTCTTCGAGGCTTTGGCTCATCAATTTTGATCTCGCGAGTGATTTTTCCCGGACGTCCCGTCAGAAGATAAATGCGGTCCGAGAGAAGCACAGCCTCGTCAATGTCGTGCGTGACAAAAAGAGTAGACAACTGGATCTGCTCCATCACATCGAGATACCACTGGTGCACCGCACCCTTAGTCAGCATATCGAGCGCGGAAAACGGCTCGTCCAAAAGCGCGACATCACCGGAAAACAGATAAGTGCGCAGCAGCGCCGCCCGCTGTTTCATGCCTCCGGAAAGCTGGGAAGGGTATTTCTTCTCCATCCCCTCCAACCCGAACTGATGAAAATAAGACGACGCCTGCGCGCGGGCTTTCTTTTTCGAAATGCCCTTGATCAGAAGCGGCAGCGCCACATTGTCCACGATCGTGCGATAGGGAAGGAGCAGATCCTTCTGCAGCATATAGCTGACCTTCCCAGGCTTTCCGGTGATATCAGCATCTTTAAGAAGGACAGTCCCCGCATCCGGTATGGAAAGACCCGCGATCACATTAAAAAGCGTCGTTTTGCCCCCGCCGCTGACGCCCAGAAGGGAGACCAGTTCTCCCCTCCGAAGCTCTATGTTCACATCCTCGATGATCTTCCGACCGTCAAAGGATTTCGTGATCCCTTTTGTGCTCAACACTGTCTCTCTCATAGCTCGCCCAAAGCCTTCCTTTCGCTGTCCGTGTCATAAGCCGCTGCGCCGGTTCTTCCGGGCAGAAACATCCTTCTCACTCCGGAAGATAATCATTCGTGAAGCCGAAATTCTCCGGAAGTTCCGGATCGGACAGACCGTTTTCATTCAGCCAGTTATAAAACGCGTTCCAGCGCTCGGGATCGATGTAACCCCACTGCTCCACTTCCGCTTTGTACTGATCCGCAAGGTATTTCTGACTCGCCAGCACGAGCTCCGGATCAAGCTCCGGCGCGGCCTCGCAGAGAATCTCCGCGGCCTCTTCCGGATCCGCGATCGCGTCCTCATAGCCCTTGGCAAGCGCCGCCAGAAATGCTTTCGCCGTCTCCGGCTCACTCTCGAGAAACTTAGTTCCGCTGATGATCACCGGCGTATAGTAGTCAAATACCGGATTCAGGTCAGAAAACGCGAAATAATCCGTCTCCAATCCTTCCAGCTCCGTCTTCACGCCCGCCCAGGCATAAAAGATCCAGATCGCATCCACCGACTTCGTGCGCAGCGCCGTCACCTCATCCGTGACATTGCTCGGAATCAGCTCCACCTTGCTGAAGTCTCCGCCGTCGCCTTCCACGACATTCTGCAGCGTCGCCAGCTCCACCGGGGATTCCCAGGTCGCGTATTTCTTTCCTTCCAGACCCTTGGGTGTATCCATGCCCTCTCCCTTGCGGGAAATGATCCCGGAGGTGTTGTGCTGGATCACCGCCGCTACCGCCTGCGACGGGACGTTGAAATACTTGCTGTAATCGAAGGTCTCGCCGTTGAGTTCGTAGA
>CANQEB010000204.1 GCA_947594085.1 uncultured Lachnospiraceae bacterium
TCTATAACCGTAAATTACAACTTTATCGGAGCCCATTACAGGAAGCGCATCATAACCGATGACTTTGTAACTGTCAGTATCTGCGAACAGATCCATATACGGATAATAGTCCGCGTCTTCGCTGCCTTTTCTGTAAGTAATATCGGTATAATAGGAACCGTCTTCCATAAGCAGATAAACTTTATCGAATGTTGATTCATACGCTTCCGTTCCCAGGTATTCGTTTATCTGGCTTACCGTTTTAAGTTCCTGACTGTTTCGTTTCAGTCTTTCGCCTATGCGCTGCTGGTTTTTCCAACTATATTCAATGAACATAGTGATTGTATTACGATCATGCACAGCAACTTCCCTGATGTTGTCGACCGCTGCATCTTCGAGGATATTTCCTGTCACAATTGAATATACATAGATCGCCAAAAAGAATACTAGTATTATAAAAAGAATTAATAATGCATAGAAATGTTGGCTCTTTGATCGTTTCATAAATTCACAGCTTTCTTATAATGTACCGCACATATGCGTTTGTTTTCAGATAAATCACTCATTCTGAACAAATAACATCTTTATCAAGCAGCTTCCCTTGGATAGCTGTTTTTATTAGAACATATAATATATTATTTGTCAATAATCTGTAACTTTACAAAAAACCATTGTAAAATATGAGATCATATTATATCCCGCGTGTGCTGCTATGCAGTAGATGAGTGAGTTCGTTCGTATATACAGCAACCCCAGTACAATACCCTCAAAAACAGGGTCTAAACATTTATCCAGAAGAAAGTACATCACCGCCGCACAGCCTATTGCTAAAAGTATTCCCTCAAGGGAATTTCCGTTAACGAGGCCAATTTGAGAATTGAATTTTGATTTTAACAGACTTAGAAAGACACCCGTGCAGAAAGCAATCGAGATGACATTCAGTAGCTTCGCGTGGCGGGGTGCTATTTTTCTCCATACCGCCACATCTAAAAATGTATATAAGAGCATAACGCCAAACCAGGCAAGAACCCACAAAGCGCCTTCGCCGATAGATATACCTTTGTCCATTTTTATTACCCGTCTTTCTGCAATTATGTCTTGTATTTGCCCTTATCAGATATGAGTAACGGTAACTTCCCAATATCCTTTTTTATTTGCCCCGTGTCGTATGATCCGTCCATCCTTTTTCAGCTTTGCAAGGATACGCTGCGCCTGTCTCTGCGTGATGCCCATCGATGCGGCAAGCATATTGGCCGACATTGCTCCGTCCTGTTTTAATAGTGACAACACTTTGTCTTCATTTGTTACGACATTTGTTACGACATTTGTTACGACATCTTTGCTGTTACGAGTTTCATTGACTTCTTTCAAGGCATCGCATATCATAACCAGCATGAACTCCACGAACTTCGCGGAATCACCAGCTTTATCAGCACTCTGAAGCGCCTTATAATATTCCTCCTGGTTTTCATGTACAAGTGTCTCCACCGGAATCCACGCAAAAACATCTTTCCATTTCTGCAGGATCAATGACTGCCACAGCCTGCCTGTCCGTCCGTTCCCATCGGAAAAGGGATGAATAAACTCAAATTCATAATGGAAAATGCAGGACTTTACGAGCGGATGAAACTTGCTCTGTTTTAACCATGTGAAAAGCTGTTGTATCAAATCCGGCACGTATTTTGCAGGCGTTCCGGCATGAATCAGTTCTTTCCCGGCATACACACCCACATTGCCGCCCCTAAAACTGCCAGCCTCCTTCACAAGCCCTTCCATCATATCCGGCTCTCGCGCCGCAGAACCGGATTCGGACGCATGGCATCATAAGTGGCTATCATACCCACATATTCGCCAATCTCAACAATCAAATTCGTTATTATTTCCGTCATTGTAAAAGGCGGCTGGTATATTTCGTTCATCAGCGCGATCTCCATTCCAACATCGATTCTTTCTTGAAGTATATCAAAAAACTCTGATATTTTCCACCACAATCGCGGCTTCAAAAAAAGAGGAACCGGGCTGTCATTTCACAGTTCGGCTCCTCAGTTTGTCTCGCTTTGCTCAAGCTTATTCCATTCCGCTTTGTCCGGGAACGGCCTCATTCCTTTCACAGCATCGTTACATGGCTTTCCCAGTCGTATGTGTGAGGCTCCTTGCTCGTCGCCTTATGTCCGAACGCGATCGCGATCTCGTACTGATAGCCTTCCGGATAATGCAGTGCTTTCGCGAAATAGTCTTTCTTCTCCCCGCGCAGGGCGTCCTTGATGCAGCCGATGATCAGGCTTCCGAGGCCGAGACCTTCCGCCGCCAGAGCCATGTTCTCCACGGCAATTCCGGCGTCTACCGGACTCCAGTAGAAATTGCTGTCGCCGCTTAAGATCATCACAATCGGCGCGTCATAATAGAAATTGACCGGCGCGGTCTTGCCCGCGTTTTTGGTGTCCTCGATTTCCTTAAGCACCGGGTTGCCCTTCTCGATCACCGTAATATGAATTTCCTGCTTGTTCGCGGCGGTCGGCGCCTGAAGCCCTGCCTTCACCAGCGTCTCGATCTCCTCTTTCGTCAGTTTTTCCTCGCTGTAGCCGCGCGTCGAAAAGCGTTCGTTGATTGCCTTCAATACGTCATTCATTCTAGTATCCCTCCTGTTCTACAATAGATTTTCTATCTCAGCTTCACCGCTGTCCCGTACATAGTAACTTCAGCGGCGCTTGCCATGACCGCCGACGAGGTGAAACGAACTCCAAGCACAGCGTCCGCTCCCATGGAGGCTGCATTCGCTTCAAGCCTCTGCGTCGCAATCCTGCGGGCATCCTCAAGCATTTCTGTATAGCCTTTGATCTCGCCGCCGACGATGGTCTTCATGCCGGCCATGAAATCCTTTCCGAAATGCTTGGATGTCACAACGCTGCCCGTCGCCATTCCGAGCACTTCCGCGATCTCTTTTCCGGGTACAGAATCAATAGTCAGCATTAACATTTCACATTCCTCCTTTAATTGTGATACATAACAAAAATCCATAGAGTATTCTCTGAAATCATGTAGAATATTCTATGGATTTACTTTAACTCATTTTTTCATATGCGTCAATTTACTTTAACTGATTTTTTATTTGCGTCAATTCCTGTTTATACATTCTCAATTTGCCAGTCGATCGGCGCGATTCCGTGCTGCTCCAGAAATTTGTTCGTCCTGGAGAACGGACGGCTCCCGAAAAAGCCGCGATACGCGGACAACGGGCTCGGATGCGGTGCTTCGAGAATCAGATGCTTCGGATTGTTCAGCATCGCCTTCTTCATCTGCGCCGGGCGTCCCCAGAGGATAAAGACGATCGGACGGTCAATCTCATTCAGAATCCGGATCGCCGCGTCGGTAAACTCTTCCCAACCGATGCCCCGGTGTGAATTTGCCTGATGCGCGCGCACGGTCAGCACCGTGTTCAACAGCAACACGCCCTGCTTCGCCCATTTCGTCAGATAGCCATTGTTCGGGATGTAACAGCCGCAGTCCTCATGCAGCTCCTGATAGATGTTGACAAGGGATGGCGGAATCTCCACATCTGGCTTCACAGAAAAGCACAGCCCATGTGCCTGCCCCGGCTCGTGATAAGGGTCCTGCCCGAGGATCACGACCTTCACCTCAGAAAGCGGCGTGAACGCGAACGCGTTGAAAATATCGTCCGCGGGCGGATAGATCACCGCTGTCCGGTATTCCTCATTCACTTTTTTATATAGCTTTGCATAATAAGGCTTGCCAAATTCCGGTTTCAACGGGACAAGCCAGTCATTTGAGATTGGGGGCATAGGTGTCTCTCCTTTCGCATTCATCCTTATTGCATAATCATGATAATTCAATATATCACAGTTTCGTCAGATCCGCCAGTCGGAACGCAACTACTTTCTCCATATCCTCAAACGCGATTTCCACCTGAAATCCGACCTTCCCGCCGCTGAACAGAATCCTGTCCAGCGTTTCGGCACTCTCATCGACAAAAGTTGGAAAACTTTTCTTCATACCGATTGGCGAACAGCCTCCGTGCACATAACCGGTCAGTGGAAGCAGTTCTTTCGCTTTGACCATCGCGATGCTTTTCTCTCCGGCGGCTGCTGCGGCTTTCTTCAGATCCAACTCCTCCGCGACGGGGATCACGAACACATAATGCTGTTTTGACGCGCCGACCGTGACCAACGTCTTGAACACCTGGCGCACGTCCTCGCCCAACAGCCGTGCCACCTCGACGCCGTTTGTCTCTCCACTCGCGGAGTAGTCGTGCGCCTTATACGCGATCTTCTTCTGCTCCAGCACGCGCATCACGTTTGTTTTCTGTGCCATTTTGATTCATCCTCTCTGCCCTGTCTTCTTGCATATCCATAGGGCACCATAACTCATATATCTTCGACATGCGGAAAAAGCTTTCTTGTTTCATGAACATATTTTTATAATTTGCCCACAACTCTCGTGTTGCTGCATCGTCTTCATGCAATGCAATATTAATGTCATATATTTCGATCATAAACCCAGCACCAGGCTCCCCACCAGGTGCACAAGGAACGCGCATACCCACGCAATTGCACACTGCAGCAGGACGACCCGCACCGCCCAGCGTGCGCCAAGCTCACGCTTCACAGATGCGATCGCCGCCACACAGGGCGTGTACAGCAGGCAGAATACAAGCAGAGATACGGCCGAGAGCGGCGTCAGCACCGCCTGCAGGTTCGCCGTACTCCCGAACAGCACCGTCATCGTGGAAACCACGCTCTCCTTCGCCCGAAGAAGTCGCCGAAGCTCGCGGCAAAACCGTAGAAGAGCTCAAAG
>CANQEB010000205.1 GCA_947594085.1 uncultured Lachnospiraceae bacterium
GTCGCGCTCCAGGTCGGCAAGGAGGTCGAGCGTATGGCCGGGATTGTGAAGGACGATCTGGCGGGCGCTACGGACGGCCTGCTTCAGCACAGCATGGCGGAGGCGAACCATGTGCGGGAGGGTGAGCAGGTGATCGACTATCTCGCGTCGGAGATCACAGGCTATCTCTCGAAGGTCAACACGGTGGCGATGCCTGCGCAGGTATCACAGTACATGGGCTGCGCGTTTCACGTCATCAACGATCTGGAGCAGATCGGTGACCATGCGATTAAGATCCTCGACCAGACGGAGAAATGTGTGGAGGAGGGCTTGGTCTATACGGAGGCAGCTCAGGAGGAGCTCTCTGAGATCTATCAGCGCGTAAGTGAGCTTTTGGGCGATGCGCTGCGGCTGTTTCACGATCAGATGGCGCTCACGCCGGAGATTTGGCTAGATCTGCGCAAGCAGGAGCGCAAGATTATCAAGCGCGTGACGAAGGCGCAGTCGAATCACATGGAACGCCTGCAACGCAAGGAGTGCACGTTTGAGCAAGGGCTGACTTTCGTTGAGGTGCTGAACAGCTATCTGCGTATTGTGAACCATGCGATCAATATCGCGGAGGCGATCGGCGGCGACATGACGACGGCCTATTCCAGGATCGAGCAGCTGTAAGACACAAGGAGGGGGAGTATGAAGCAGACTAGTATAGGAAGGAAGATGACGGCCTGGTTGATGGCGGCGTCGCTGATGGGAATGGTGCTTGCAGGTGGAATGACGGCGCGGGCGACGGATATACAGGTCGAAGCAATACAGATAGACGGGCAGGATGAGCCGATAGAGATCGGGACGGGCCAAGAAGTGCCGATAGAGGTGGGCCCCATATCGGAGGAGATCGTGCAGACGGAAATCGCGCAGACAGAGTCAGCGAAGGAAGATGCAGCAGGAGATGGACTGCGCCAGGCGGAGCCTGAAGAATCAGAGGCGATAGCCGCAGAGAAAAAGACCAGAAATGTTCTTCTGATCGGGACAGATCACAGAGACGACAGTTGGAATGGCAACTCTGACGTGATGATTTTGGTGACGATCCAGACAGAGAATCAAAAAATTACTATGACTTCATTCATGCGCGATCTGTATGCGGATATTCCGGAGCACGGTGTTCACAAACTGAATTACGCGTTTGCGGCAGGGGGAGGGGAACTCCTGGAAGAGACGCTTGAGGACAACTATGAGATCGAGATCGACAATTATGCGGTAGTAGATTTTGATGCTATGGCGAAGATTGTGGATATTGTCGGCGGCGTGGAGATGGAGATCAGTGACGACGAGTGCTACTGGCTCAACGGATACCTCAACAGCATGGAAGCCTGGGACGATTATCTCCCGGGCGGCGGCACATATGTGCTCAATGGAAATCAGGCTGTCGCATATATGCGGATTCGCTTCGTGGGGAACAATGATTATCAGAGGACGCAGCGCCAGAGAGATATTCTGAAGGGAATCTTCGATAAGCTTGGAGATCTGAGCCCGGTGCAGTTCCTCGAACTGGCCAACACTATTTTTGAGGAAGTGGAGCATAATTTCTCTCTGCTCGCGATAATAAACCTCTTGTCGCTTGTGCCGGGATTGCCAGATTACGAGCTGGAGGAATCGAGGATCCCGTACGATGATTTGTATTATTCGCAGAATGAGATGCTTGTCCCGGATTTTGAGGCGACTATTGCGAGACTGCATGAAGAGCTGGGAATGGATTGACAGAAATAATAATGCTTGCATTTTTACTGCATCAGTGATAAAATTTTTATGGTTTTTTTAGAAATTTCGCTTTTTGTTTAGATTCAGCACAGAACAAAGGGGTTTGCTGCGGAACCACATTGTCGGCGCCCTTTGCGTGCCGACCTTTTTGTGTGTGCCGCGTTTTTTTGTGGAATTGACAGTTTGCCGCTTTAAATGGACAAAGTTTTCACACAGGGACTTTTGAACATACCCACAGGGCACACCGTAAGTCAAATCCCTGCGGGATGGGAAACAGCTTCGCTGTTTTACAAGGTATGAGGTGAGAATGCATGGAGCTTAAGCTGAGTCGCGAGGAGATTCTGGAGAGGCTTCTGGATAGCTACGAGGCGTATTTTGACGTCGAACGGGTTGCAGACCCGCCGAAGGATCTTCCGCTGGCGGCGACCTGCCGTTTCTATGTGCACTCTGAGAAGTATGTCCTGATCAAGAAGGCGAAGCTCTGGGAAGCGGACAGCAACGAGTACGTCTATCTGTTTTCCGTTCCGCGCCTGACCGAAGAACTATTCGAAGCCTGCAAAGCATACGCTTATGAGGAGGGCATGAAGCTGATCGACCCGAAGCCGGGGCACATGTACAGCTACATCACGGCGGTTTTCGTCTGCGACAGCTGCACGGCGGAGGCGAAGCGGGCGCTTAAGAAGTGCAAGGTATACAAAAGTTTTCATTTTTCGTGGTATGGATGGATGAACCTCCATACGGCTGCTGTTGTCCGGGAGGGAAGCGAGATCTTCACGAACCGGATGGGGCGCAGCAACGCGAAATTTATGAAAAAGATACTAAATTCATGAAAAGAAAAAGGAGGCAGTAAAAAACATGAATGCGGTAGTAATCTTACTCGTAGGTGTCGCTGTTCTTGTTCTCGGCTATCTTTTCTACGGAAAATGGCTTGCTGAGCAGTGGGGCGTAGAGCCGAACAGAACGACTCCTGCACACGAACTCGAAGACGGAAACGACTACGTTCCGGCAAAGGCTCCGGTGCTGATGGGACATCACTTCTCATCCATCGCGGGCGCAGGTCCGATCAACGGACCGATCCAGGCAGCAGTGTTCGGCTGGGTTCCGGTCATGCTGTGGGTGCTGATCGGCGGTATCTTCTTTGGCGCAATGCATGACTTCGGCGCGCTGTTCGCGTCCGTGCGCAACAAGGGACAGTCGATCGGTGAGGTTATCGCTACCAGTATCGGTTCCCGTGCGAAGAAGCTGTTCATCATTTTCTCGTACCTGACCCTGATCCTCGTGGTGGCGGCGTTTGCGTCGATCGTCGCGAACACCTTCAAGGCTACATACGACGAGGCGGGCGTGCTCGACAAGGCGGCAAGCTCTGCGAACGCTTCGACGGCCATGATCTCCGTGTTGTTCATTCTCATCGCGATCGTGTTTGGTCTGATGGTCTACAGAAGGAACGCTTCTCTGGCGGTCTCCACGATCATCGGTGTGGCGGCGATCGTAGCATGTATGGCGATCGGCCTGAATTTCCACCCGATCTATCTGAGTGGCAACACCTGGATGATCATCGTAGGTATCTACATCGCGATCGCTTCGGTCACCCCGGTGTGGATCCTGCTTCAGCCGCGTGACTACCTGAGCTCCTTCCTGCTCTACGGCATGATGATCGTGGCAGTGGTAGGCATCGTCGGCGCACATCCGGCTCTTGAGATCCCGGCATTCACGGGCTTCGTTGACAAGGCAACGGCAGGCGCAGGTACTTCTCTTGGAAGCCTGTTCCCGGCTCTGTTTGTCACGATCGCGTGCGGCGCTATCTCCGGCTTCCACTCACTGGTAGGCTCCGGTACGACAGCGAAGCAGCTCGACAAGGAAGGCGATGCGAAGCCGATCGCTTACGGCGGAATGCTCATCGAGTGCGGACTTGCTCTGATCTCTCTTTGCGCGGTTGGCTACATCTGGAAGGACTATGTTCCGGGCGGAATCACGAACCCGACGCAGGTATTTGCTACTGGTATTTCCCGCATGTGTGCGACAATCCCGTTCCTGAAGGGCGCGGAGAGTGTGATCTACGCAATGCTGATCCTGGCGGTATCGGCGTTCTGCCTGACCTCTCTGGATACAGCGACTCGTCTGGCTCGTTACATGTTCCAGGAGTTCTGGCTTGAGCCGGGACAGACCTACAAGGATGTTACAGGCATCAAGAAGACCCTGACGAACCCGTACGTGGCGACGATCATCACTGTTGTGCTCGGCATCGCGCTCGGCATGACCGGCTACTCGAACATCTGGCCGCTGTTTGGTGCTGCCAACCAGCTGCTCGCAGCTCTCGGCCTTCTGGCTGTTGCTGCATGGCTCGGCAAGATGGGTAGGAACAACAAGATGTTCCTGTTCCCGATGGCGTTCATGCTGGTGGTTACGATCGTATCCCTGTGCCAGACCATTATGACCAACTTCAAAAATGCGACCGCAGCGGGCGCTGTTGGCACTGGCTGGATGTGGACGCGCGCAGGCATCGCGGTACTGCTTGTTATCCTGGCAGTCGTGCTTGCAATCGAGGGTATCCAGACGCTGACGAAGCAGAAGAAATAAGAATTACAAAATAGAATTATGAGAGGGTGTTCCAAAGGTCATTTGAAATGACAGGAGGAATGCCCTCTTTTTTTGGCTCTTTGTCAAGGGTTGAGCATGCACTTCCTGGGGATTTGGAAGAAGCAGTTGCGAAAAATTGCGGAAAATGTTATACTTTTCATTTAGATATAATAAATATAGTCGTGACCATAGGAGGAGAGATAAGATGAAAAAGATAGAAGAGTATGTGAGAAGCATTCCGGATTTCCCGGAGCCGGGAATTATTTTCAGAGACGTGACAAGTATCTTGCAGGATGCGGACGGGCTGCGTCTCGCGATTGACTTGATGCAGGAGAAGCTTGCGGGGCTGGATTTTGACGTGGTGGTTGGCGCGGAGTCGAGAGGCTTCATTTTCGGGAC
>CANQEB010000206.1 GCA_947594085.1 uncultured Lachnospiraceae bacterium
CTGGACACGGTAATGCTCAAAACCCCTTCATTCATTTCAAATACCACCACATGATGGTCGTCTCCCTTGTACACCGCAGTAGATCCGTCCACCTCAGCCGTCGCAGCGATCCCGGAAACCGCAAAGGAAAACGAAATGCTCTTCGCATCGATCAGTGAAATTGTAACCGTCTCCTGATCACTGACATAGGTGCCGGACCAGATATCATCCACCACAGACGCTCCTGAATCGTCCTCCTGAGAGGTCTCCGTCTGACTAACCTCCGGGGCATCCGTCTCCGCCGATGGAGCGTTCTCAGCCTCCGTCATATCAGTCTGCATCTGCTCAACCGAAGCATCCTGCGCCCCGGTATCGCTGCCTGTGTCTTGAGGCGCATCCGTCTGAGTCACACCGGGCCCAGCTGCAGCACCGTCGGCGCCATCGGCCTCTATCGAGCCGGCCTCTTCGGGGGACTCTGTCCTGACATCCTGCGCGATCTCATTCTCCGAAGAAGTACACGCAGTCAACAGAAAAAGTCCCGCGGCAACAAGCAAAGTCAAGAACAATGCTCTGTGTTTCATTTTTGAATCTCCTCTGGCCTTTTCTGCGCTACACCATTTAACGCACTTTCATTCTGATATCTTATTCGGCTTTACATTCTAGCACCATTCTTTTCATTTGTCATGCCTTTTTATAATTTTTAAGAAATTTATATGAAATTCATCACAACCAGCTGATCAAACCGTTATATTTAGACAAATTGCTATTGGTGGAATTTCAAAAGCAGGCGTTTTGCAACCCCAGGATTTGCAGAAAAGAACAGCGAAAAAATCCTGCAGTCCACCAGCTTCCAGTCATACTCCCCGGCGTATGTAATGTAGCTGCTCCACCAATAGTCATCGAGCCGACTGACATACCCCTTCTCAAGCGGAAGCCTGTGAATCTGTCGGCAATGGACCGCAACCTCCCTCAGCGAATCGAGCTCCCTCAGGGCCGCATTTTTAAGAAATACCTCCCTCTCCCTTAAATGTGATGAGTCAGAGCGATACCTTCTGAGAAACTCGTTTGCGGCCCGCAAAATACCTCTGCGAACCGAGGCTGCCCCGTCTGCCTCTATAACAAAATATGCACATTCATTGGTAAGACAGAACGCATAGATAAGCCATTCTTCCTCCTTTTCAATGTCAAAAAGAATGTCCAGAAATTTCTTCTTATCTCGTTCATCAGCCAGAAGATACCGGCTGCCTTCCATTGTCTGATAGTATATTTTTCTCGCTTTTTGACAACAAACCATATTTGACTGCTCCTTTCTTCCCCTGCCCCAATGGCAGAAGGCATAAACATTGTCCGCGTCAAACATGGTAGCATTTCCGCCTATATTTTTCAATATATAGATGCAATAGGTGTCATTTTATCTTGCAAAATAGGCGGCGTTCTTTTTATTGTCTGATTTTTTTCGAGATCTGTCGAAAAAAAGAGAAGGTGCAACGCCTTGTTGCTCCTTCCCTTTCGAATCTCAATTCGTTCCGCCTGCGACAGTGTCAGCCGATTCATCGGAGACCGTGTCGTTTGTTTCGCCTGATGATGTGTCAGACTCAACCGATGCAGAATAGCTCATCCCAAATGGTGCACTGTACTCGTTGACACGTTCAATGATCCGCTGCGCCTCCGCCTCCTGTGCCGGCGTTGGTTGATAGTTATTGTAATATGCCTCCGACGAAATGCTACAAGGGATAATCTCAATTTGATCATCGTCAAGCACTTTATCTCTTGTGACAGTAAACGTCTGCCGGAAGATCATCGTATCCATGTCAGACGGTGCGTTGTTGCCTCCGAAGCAGAAATTTCCGAGGCTGTACACAATATACGCTCCGTTGTATTTCTCAATCCCCTGAAGCACATGTGGATGATGTCCCACCACAAGATTTGCCCCATTGTCCACTGCCATATGCGCCAGCTCCTGCTGCACGGCATCCGGCTGTGTCTCTTTCTCGCTTCCCCAATGGAATGCGACAACAATAAGCCTTGCATCCTGCTCCTTCGCCGCCGCAATCGCCTCGCGCAAATCCGCCTCACTGTCCATGCCATCATCCAACACATAGATGCCTATAAAAGCGGTCGGAATCCCATTGACATTTTTCACCACAATTTCCGCGTCCTGACAGTAATCAATGCCAGCCTCTGTCAAGTGCTGCTTCGTATCTGCAAGGCTCTGTGGCCCGTAATCGCTGCTGTGATTGTTCGCGAGAGTCACCACATCAATGGAGCCATCCTTCAAAATCTGCGTATAAGACGGGTCCCCCTTAAACGCATACTGCTTGTTCTCACGCTGCGTCTCGGTCGTAAGAGGTCCTTCCAAATTCGCGAAGGTTGCGTCGTCCTCACTTAGAATATCCTTGACGTTCCGGAAAAACCAGGAATGTCCGTTGACGATGTCAAACGCGTCAAAGCTCGTGCTCGAGTTAAAATTCGCGTCCGTTCCGAGTGTACAGTCTCCAATGGCACTGATCACCACAGAACGGCTCTCGCCGACTGTCACTTTACAGGAAGCCTCTTTTACTTCATCCGCGCTCACCGTGACGACCGTGCTTCCGATGCCTTGCGCCACCACATTCCCGGAATTGTCCACCGATACCACCTCCGGGTTTGCACTCGTATATTTCAGATTATTCAGAAGTGCATCCTTCGGCTCTACCTGCGCATTCAAACTGATCGTCTCACCCGGATAAAGATCAGCCTCCTCCCGAGAAAGAGTGAGTGACTCCGCATTCTCCATCGTTGTCACGAGTGGACGACAACGGTTGCCTGCCGCATCCTGCGCATAGAAATAATAAATGCTGTCCTCCTCAAACGTAAGCGGCTCACTGTAGTCCCGGTATTCCGGAACGTTCGAAAGCGCGTTATTATGTACGACCGCATAGCGGATCTTGTCAATCTCCGAGCGCGCGTCTCCGGCCGTCACCGTAATCTGGTTCTGCTGCCTTGTAACATTGATAACCGGAGGCTGCGCATCGATCATCGGAATCTCAACCTGCGCCTTCAGCGTTCCCTGATCTGTATCAACAGAAACTTCTACTGGTGACTCACTCACTTTCGCCGTAAGCCTGCCTTTTTCATCGAGTATATAACCTGTCCCATTCACGGTCGCCCTTTCGACTTTTACGTCCTTCATGCGAACCGTCAGCTCTATCGGAAAAGACTGACACCATTGTTCCGGCTTTTTCTCAACCAGAACCGTCAAGCCATCGTCGGCCGTCACTCCTTCCATCTTGCGTTTCTCCGATCGTGAAAGCAAAATAGAATGGACAATCAACACGACTACAAGAACCGCGAGCAGACCTCCAATCCCCACGAATAAGAGCTCATGGCGCCGGAAACCTTTCCAGGTATGCTTCCCGTTTCCATGCGGCCTTTTCCTGGTTCCACCTGACTCTGCTCCGACTTCATCCGGCAAATCCTCAGCAGCCCCTTGACTCTGCTCTGCCTTGAGCTTTCGCCTCTGCGACCAGCTGTTAAACCTTTCAAAAAGCATAGTTTTTATCTTCTTGAAAGGATTGTCTGCTCTGGAAGCTTTCTCTCGGGAATTGTTTTCCTCGAAAATTTCCTCTTCAGGAATTTCCCTCTGCGGATCTGCCTCACCCGAGCTCATTTCATCTGAATGATTTTTGCTCCGCCCATCGCCCGGCCTTAGCCTGTGCAGCAGTCTACCAATCGCGCGCTCGTCTGCACGCTGCTCTTCCGGCGTCCGGTCTTCCTCGGGAAGCTCCGCTTCGCCCTCTTCTCGGGCGAGCAGCTCCCGAAGCTCCTGCTCCTCTTTCGCGCGCAGAGACTCCTCCGGATCCTTGCCGCGCTGAACCGCCTTGACGATCTCGATCAATTGTTCAAAGTTATCCGCCCGTACCCTCTGTTTACTCATCTGAACTGTATAACTCCTGATTCTGCTTCATTGACTTATCTGAACTGTGCAGCTTTCATTTCTGCTTTTTGCCCATATAATCGGTCGAGTTCCGTTTCTGTTTTTTCGGCTCATCTGAAGTATGCGACGCCCGACTCAAAGATTTTCAGATCCTGCTCTCCGTAAATATTGACTGCCACCGAGTCCCCACGGCGCTCCGCGTGCGCCATCTTGCCGAGCACTCTGCCGTCCGGACTCGTGATTCCCTCGATCGCGAAGTAGGAACCGTTGACGTTCCACATCTCATCATCGATCCGAATCTCTCCGTCCGGGTCGCAGTACTGCGTCGCCACCTGGCCGTGCGCGAACAGGCGCATCAGCCACTCCTTGCTCGCCACGAAACGCCCCTCGCCGTGAGACGCCGGATTCGTGTAGACACCGCCCGGCTGCGCGAGCGCAAGCCACGGAGACTTGTTGCTGACGACCTTCGTGTAGACCATCTTGGAAATGTGCCGGCCGATCGTGTTGAACGTCAGCGTCGGGGAATCCTCCGTCTGTCCCACGATCTCTCCGTGCGGCACCAGCCCGAGCTTGATCAGTGCCTGGAAGCCGTTGCAGATGCCGAGCACCAAACCGTCCCGCTCGTTCAAAAGCTTCATGACCGCCTCTTTCAGCTTCGCGTTCTGGAACGCAGTCGCGAAGAATTTCGCGGAGCCGTCCGGCTCGTCGCCCGCCGAGAAGCCGCCCGGGAACATGATGATCTGCGCCTG
>CANQEB010000207.1 GCA_947594085.1 uncultured Lachnospiraceae bacterium
CGAACATCGGGATTTCAGCCTCTTCGAGTTTGTCCAGAGCCGGGCTAATACCGTCGCGGTCAACCGGGTTGACGAACATTGCCGTGATCCCCTGAGAGATCATGTCCTCAATCTGGGCCAACTGGGTTTCGTTGCTGTTCTGAGGATCCAGGGAGATCAGCTCGTCGCCGTTTTCCTCAACTACTTCGCGGATTGCGCCCTCCAGCGCAACGAAGAACGGATTCGTGCCATCCATGCAGGTATAGCCGAGCTTCTCGCCCTCTGCAAGTGCTGATGTGCTGATAACTGCCATCAGAGCCGCTGTCGGAATCAGAACCTTTCCTATTGTAGATAAGATTTTTTTCATGAATAAATCCTCCTTTGATTTTTTTATTGTGCAAGTTTTTGGTTTTCTTGCACTTATCGTAAAAATTATACGTCAAATATTACTAAATAGTCAATAGGTATTTTGCTTTTTTGCCAACAATTTTACTGTTGGCATGAGCATGTGTTGGCGATTAAGCGGAAAGCCGGAAGATGTTTTCAATGGTTTTGATGGTTTTGTCTCATAAAGTTTTCTGTGTACAATGTGCAGCGAAAGGATTATAATAAAAAGCGAAAGCTGCAGTGCCGAAAACGGTGCTTTGCTGCAGGATGAATCGTCCAAGCTTTGGAGGGACGAACCGTCTTATATTGCAGACATGTATTTTAGGAAGGAGCAGAACATGAAGAAAAGAAGAAACTTTTGGCTTGTCGTCATGATGGCGGGAGCGCTGACAGTAGGTATCGTAAATATGAGCGCAACGGCGGCGGAGGAAGGTGCGCCGCAGGAACAGGAGTAAACCTATGTGGGCTGTATTTGCGCTTTTGTCGGCCGTATTCGCGGCTCTCACTTCTATTTTGGCGAAAGTCGGCATCGAGGGAGTCAATTCAAATCTGGCGACGGCAATCCGGACCATGGTCGTGGTGATCATGGCCTGGGGAATGGTATTTCTTACGAATACACAGGGAGGAATAGCCTCGATCAATCGAAAGAGCTGGATCTTCCTGATTTTGTCGGGACTTGCAACGGGTGCATCGTGGCTGTGCTATTACCGGGCGTTGCAGATGGGCGAGGCTTCCAAGGTCGTGCCGATCGACAGGCTCAGCGTCGTATTTACGCTGGTCCTGGCGTTTGTGTTCCTGCACGAGCAGTTCACGGCGAAATCTTTGGCGGGCTGCGCCCTGATCGGGGCAGGGACGCTGCTGATGGTGCTGTGAAAGGAATCTCCTTACAAACGAAAAAACTGCGGGAGAAGGTGCAGAGCTCTCCCGCAGATCAACGTAACTGAGCAGATTAATGTGATATTGAGCAGATCAGTTTATGCCCCAGGACAGGCGATTTCCATGACCTGCTCGATCATTTCGTGGAGCAGCTGGGCTTGCGGCGTGTCAGCTGCGTGGTAGTAGACTTCTTTTCCTTCGCGGCGGCTGACGATCAGACCGCTGTTTTTCAACGGCCTCAGATGGTGGGAGACGGCAGGGCTTGACATTTCCAGCATGGCGGAGATGTTGATTACGCATTCCTCACAGTGGCAGAGAAGCCAGAAAATGCGGATGCGGGTGGTGTCGCCAAGCATCTTGAAAATGTCCGCCACGATCTGAAAATGCTCCACGAGGTCGATTTGGTTCTGAATCATCTCGATCTCCTGAGGTTCGCTGTGATGGTGGGGTAATTCGATTTTATGCATGGAGTCTCTCCTTTCTTTTTGCTATTTCTATTTCCTACTTCTATTTCCTATTTCTATTTCCTGTTTCCGGGACTGCTGCAGATATCACGACGATATTTTGCAACAGTCTCATTTTTTGTATTGACGTTTTCTTTGCTTTGTATTATACTACAAACATAAAGATTAAACAAGTGCTTAATCGTAAAATTTAAAAACTGGGAGGAACCTATTATGAAGAAGACTTACAAGATCGAGGTCGATTGCGCCAACTGCGCGAATCTGATGGAGGAAGCGACTCGCAAGACCGCAGGCGTAGCCTCTGCCACGGTGAATTTCATGACACAGAAGATGATCGTGGAATTTGAGGACGGACAGGATCCGAAGAGTGTGATGAAGGATGTGCTGAAGGCTTGCAAAAAGGTCGAACCGGACTGTGAGATCGAGTTTTGAAACAATTAAGTATATCTTGAAAGGAAATGTATCATGCAGGATATTATCATAGACATATTACTTGCAATCGTGGTGCTGACGGCGGCCGGGCTTCTTCTATTTATCGGCAGGCGTGAGGGTGGTATGACGAAAAAACAGCGGAAGATGATGGCTCGTATTTTCATATCCGCCGCGATCCTTCTGGGACTGCAGTTCGTCCCGGTAAAGCTGTTTGATCAGCTCGACCGCTATCTGTTTCCGACGGCGGGGCGCTGGATCCGTTTTGCCTGCTATCTGATCGATTACTTCATCATCGGATATGATATCTTAAAGAAGGCGGCAAAGGGAATTCAGAACAGACGTGTGTTTGATGAGAATTTCCTGATGGCGGTCGCGACGATCGGCGCGATGGCGCTTGCGATCTACGAGAACGGAGAGTATTTGGAAGCAATTGCTGTCATGCTCTTTTACCAGATCGGTGAATGGTTCCAAAGCTACGCCGTGGGTAAGAGCCGCCGCAACATCAGCAATCTGATGGATATTCGTCCGGATTACGCGAATATCGAGAGAGACGGCAAGCTGGAGCAGGTTGATCCGGATGAGGTGGAGACCGGCAGCGTGATCGTCGTCCAGCCGGGAGAAAAAGTGCCGATCGACGGCGTGATCATCGAGGGCAGCTCCAGCCTGAACACGAGCGCGTTGACCGGGGAGAGCCTGCCGAGAGAGGCAAAGGCGGGGGACGAGGTGATCAGCGGCTGCATCAGCATGACCGGCGTATTGAAGATACAGACTACGAAGGAATTCGGGGAATCGACAGTATCGAAGATCCTCGATCTGGTGGAGAACGCCAGCTCGCGCAAGTCAAGATCCGAGGATTTCATCTCGAAATTTGCGAAGGTATACACTCCGGCGGTCTGTTACAGCGCGCTGGCGCTGGCGGTTTTGCCGCCGCTCGTCCGTATGCTGTTTATGGGACTTCCCGCGAGCTGGAGTGTGTGGATCTATCGCGCGCTCACCTTCCTTGTCATCAGCTGCCCGTGCGCGCTCGTCATCAGCATCCCGCTGAGCTTCTTCGCGGGGATCGGCGGCGCGAGCCAGCAGGGCGTTCTGGTGAAGGGTTCCAACTTTCTGGAGCTGCTCTCAAAGACGAAAGTGGTGGTGTTTGACAAGACCGGCACGTTGACGCAGGGCGTGTTTGAAGTAGACGGAATCCATCACAATGAGATGGAGGACGCGAAGCTGATCGAGTATGCGGCGTTGGCGGAGAGCGCGTCGTCCCATCCGATCAGCAAGAGCCTCCAGCGCGCTTACGGCAAAGAGCCGGACCGCAGTCGCGTGAGCGACATTCAGGAGATCAGTGGCAACGGCGTGATTGCGAAGGTAGACGGCGTGGAGGTTGCGGCAGGAAACGACAAGCTGATGAGGCATCTGGGCGTTTCCTATATCGAATGCCATTCGGCCGGCACGATCATTCATGTCGCTGTCGGCGGGGCCTACGCCGGACATATTGTCATTTCCGACATTGTGAAGCCTCACTCCAAGGATGCCATCGCCTCTCTCAGATCGTCGGGTGTCGAAAAGACGGTAATGCTGACCGGCGACGCGAAAAAGGTAGCGGATCAGGTGGCGGCCTCTCTCGGGATCGATGAGGTCTACAGTGAGCTTCTTCCGGCCGACAAGGTGGAGAAGGTCGAAGAGTTGTTGCGCGTGAAATCTGAAAAGGCTAAGCTTGCCTTCGTCGGAGACGGCATCAACGACGCGCCCGTGCTATCGCGGGCAGACATTGGCATCGCGATGGGCGCGATGGGTTCGGACGCGGCAATCGAGGCGGCGGATATCGTATTGATGGACGACGATCCGCTGAAGATCTCTAAGGCAATCCGAATCTCCCGCAAGTGTCTGCGTATTGTCTATCAGAACATCGTTTTCGCGCTGGCTGTCAAGTTTGCCTGTCTTGCACTGGGAGCTGTCGGCATCGCGAACATGTATCTGGCGATCTTCGCGGACGTGGGCGTCATGGTTCTGGCGGTACTCAACGCGATCCGCTGCCTGTTTGTGAAGAAGCTGTGATATCATTATCTGATGATTGAGGACGTGGTGAGCGTAGGACAGATTATCATGGAGGCGCTGGCGGGGATGTTCTGAAGTTTGGCTTAGGAGGTAATCAAATGTGTCTGGAGAAATTGCAGGATTATTTGAGAGGGAAAGGCTGGAAGTATTCCTATGCGGAGGAGGACGGCTGCGGAAGCGTCGACTGGGAGCACAGAGGTCTTACGTATCATGTATGGGAATTCCCGGAGAACGGCGCGGAGAGCAATGTGAAAAACGTGGGAAAGATGGAAGACTATATCGGAGATTATGAGAAGGAGATCCTGAAGATCATAGAAAGCTGGGGTTGATGCTTGCCCCGTAAACGGATTTATGCTAAGATAGAACAGTAGTTATTTCGTTATGGGTCGGATAGACCCTGTTGAGCGCGTTGGAGTTTCTCAGCAGAGAAACAGAAACGTGCTCAACGTTAAACC
>CANQEB010000208.1 GCA_947594085.1 uncultured Lachnospiraceae bacterium
TTGGAGATCATTATTCTCGCCGCGTTGCAGGCGGGCCATGCTGCTGCTCTCCGGGGGTATTGACAGTCCGGTCGCGGGCTACATGATCAGCAAGCGCGGCGTCAGCCTGGATGCGGTGTATTTTCATGCGCCGCCCTACACGAGCGAGCGCGCGAAGCAGAAGGTGGTCGACCTTGCGAAGATCATTTCCGCTTACACGGGTCCGATCCGCCTGCATGTCGTGAACTTCACGGATATTCAGCTCTACATCTATGACAAGTGCCCGCACGACGAGCTGACGATTATCATGCGGCGCTACATGATGCGGATCGCGGAGTATTTTGCCGGGGAGACGAACGCCCACGCGCTGGTGACCGGCGAGAGTCTCGGTCAGGTGGCGAGTCAGACGATGCAGAGCCTTGCCGCGACGAACGAGGTGTGCACAATCCCGGTGTTCCGGCCATTGATTGGCTTTGACAAGCAGGAGATTGTCGACATCGCGCAGAAGATCGATACATTTGAGACGTCGATCTTGCCGTTCGAGGACTGCTGTACAATCTTTGTGGCGAAGCATCCGGTCACGAAGCCGAATGTGAACATCATCAAGCGTTCCGAGACAAAGCTTGCAGAGAAGATCGATGAGTTGATGCGCACGGCGCTTGAGACGACGGAAGTGCTCCTGATTGAGTAGACGGTTAAGACAGGAGATATCGGGTCTGCTGATCTTGCAAAGGGAGCATGATCGTTGCGCTTCGAAATAGCAGGATGGAAATAAAAAGAGGGGCCGTTGCAAAGCAGTTCATCCGGAACCTGGATGAACAACGTTTTGTAACAGCCCCGCATAGACAGAGACAGAAAAAATGTGCCAGTCACAAAAAGCGGACATACTATCTCTCATGCCGCAGATATAGAAAGTCGCTATTGCGGCTATGCTCAGATGATATATGGAGTGAGCGCCTTCAGAACCTCGTCCATATTGTCCTCTGCGTGGATATTGAGATCGATCGGCTTCGACAGGTCAAGGCTGAAGATGCCCATGATGGACTTCGCGTCAATCACATACCGGCCGGAGACAAGGTCGAAATCGTTGTCAAACTTGGTGACATCGTTTACGAAAGATTTTACTTTATCAATTGAATTTAAGGATATCTGAACTGTTTTCATAAAAAGTCCTCCCCGCATGAATTTATTTATAGTATTATCTTAACGGTCTGGAAACGAAAAGTCAAGTTGAAAACACAAGAAGATGCGTATCTGATCTATAATTTTTGCCGTCGGTTCCAAAACAGATCGCGGCGGCAGCGCTTTTGGGAATCGCGGGGATTTTGGAGGGAAACAAGATGGGGAAAAAAGCGGCGCTTCACAACCTTGGCTGCAAGGTAAACGCATATGAGACGGAGGCGATGCGCCAGCTTCTCGAGGAGGCCGGGTACGAGATTGTGCCGTTTGCCCCGGGAGCCGATGTCTATGTCATCAACACCTGCACGGTGACGAACATCGCGGACCGCAAATCACGTCAGATGATCCATCGAGCGAAGAAGATGAACCCGGATGCGATCGTTGTGGCGGCCGGTTGTTATGTGCAGACGGCGTGCGATGGGGATAAGACAGATTCTGCGATCGACATTGTGCTGGGAAACAATTGCAAGAAAGACATCGTGGAGGCGCTGCGCGAGTTCGAGATGGCACGCGCGGAGGGATGCGCGTCAGAATTGACAGGTGGCGACGGGCAGGATGCTTTTACTGAATTGCACGCAGGCTGCTCGGCCGGCGTCGGAGCCGGTGGTGCGGACAAAGGTTTGATGGAAGGCGAGTTGCGCCCGGGCGGGACATGGACGCAGAAGATAGACATTAATCAAACGAAAGAGTTTGAATCACTGAACGTGTCGAGGACGCAGGAGCACACACGCGCTTATATGAAGGTGCAGGATGGGTGCAATCAGTTTTGCAGCTACTGTATTATTCCATATGCGCGAGGGCGAGTGCGCAGCCGTACGCCGGGAGATGTGGTGCAGGAGGCGAGGATGCTGGCGAAAAACGGTTGCCGCGAGATCGTCTTGACCGGGATCCACTTGAGCTCCTACGGCATTGACCATGACACGACGCTGCTCGAATTGATCCGTGCTGTTCACGGAGTTGAAGGCATTGAGCGCATTCGGCTTGGCTCTCTTGAGCCAGGTATTGTCACAGAAGAGTTTGCGGAGGCACTGGCGAAGCTTCCAAAATTCTGCCCGCATTTCCATCTGTCGTTGCAGAGTGGCTGCGATGCCACGCTGAGACGTATGAATCGGCGCTATACGGCTGCGGAGTACGAGGAGCGCTGTGGTCTGCTGCGCAGAGTATTTCGCGATCCTGCGCTCACGACGGATGTGATTGTTGGTTTTCCAGGCGAAACGCAGGAAGAATTTGAGGAGACGGTCACTTTTTTGAAAAAGCTGCGGCTTTATGAGACCCACATTTTCAAATACTCCAGAAGACAGGGAACCCGTGCGGCCGCGATGCAGGAGCAGATCCCGGAAGCGGTCAAGACAGAGCGCAGCGAGCGGTTGATCGCGCTCGGCGAAGTGAACCGCCGCGCGTTCGAGGCGCTTTATGCCGAACGGGAGGTCGACGTTCTTTTTGAGGAGAAATGTACGGCCGGCGGCCGGGAATACTATACCGGCTATACAAAGGAATACATCCGCGCCGCAATCCCGGCGGACCAAAATTACGAGAACGTCCTGTGCAGGGGCGTCCTCGGCGGGGAGCTTGAACCCCATCTGTACGGTTTTTCATGCCGCTGAACCAGGCGAAGGAACGACTCAGAAAGTGAAGCAACGTCATTCAGTAAACAGCCGCAAAAGGGCAGAGCATCTCCGGGAAGGACCTATAGGGGCGTCCACTCGGAGATGCGCCTGCCCTTGCAGCGTCCGGAAGCGTTAAATTTAATGACATTGGAAGTGCACAGTAGCATTCTGTCGGAAACAATCGGAAAACAATTGTTCGAAAGGGATTGAATTATTTCCTGAATTATATTAGAATGGATTTACAAGGTACAGAGGACGTGAGGATATGGCAGATATCAACAACACACAATATTTTAATTTCAACACGGATCCTGAGGCGCGCGTGAAGAAAGTACTGGAAGTAGTTTACAATGCGATGGAGGAGAAGGGTTACAATCCAGTGAATCAGATTGTAGGTTATATCATGTCGGGCGATCCGACTTTTATCACCAACCACAACAACGCGCGCAGCCTGATCATGAAGGTTGAGAGGGACGAGCTGGTCGAAGAGCTTTTAAGGGAGTACGTGAAGAACAAATCATGGCAGCGGGAGGAACAATGAGCCGGATCATGGGTCTGGACTTCGGTTCCAGGACCGTGGGAGTGGCCGTCAGCGATGCGCTTGGGCTTACCGCACAGGGCGTGGAGATCATCAGGCGGGAGCAGGAGAACAAGCTACGGCGGACACTTGCGCGGATCGAGGAATTGATTGTGCAGTATCAGGTGAAGGAGATCGTGCTGGGATACCCCAAGAATATGAACAACACGATCGGGGAGCGCGCGCAGAAGACGCTGGAGTTTGGCGAGATGTTGAAGCGCAGGACGGGCCTTCCGGTAGTGATGTGGGATGAACGGTTGACGACGGTGGCGGCGAACCGTGCGTTGATCGAGGGCGGAGTGCGCCGCGAAAAACGAAAAGAATATGTAGATATGATAGCGGCCGTGTATATCCTTCAGGGATATCTCGACAGCTGCGAGAGGGAAACGAATGAATAAAAAAATAGAGTTTTGCCCGGTTGGCGAAGAGAAGACCGTCGGGTTTTTTGTGGTGGAGGAAACACGGATCGGTGGAGTTTCATATCTGCTGGTTACGGAGACTGAGGACGACGAGGCAGACGCGTACATTCTGAAGGATCTGTCGGAGGACGGAGAAGAAGAGGCGCGTTATGTCTTTGTCGAGGACGACGATGAGTTGGAAGCGGTGTCGAAGATTTTTGCAGAGCTCTTAGAGGACGTGGATATCGAGCTCTGAGAAAGATAAGAGGTGCAGATTGAAGAAAGGACAGACAAATTATACTGTTGATGAGAAGGTAAAGATCATTCCGATCGGCGGATTAGGCCTGATCGGCATGAACATGACGGCGTTCGAGTATAAAGACAGCATTATTGTGGTGGACTGTGGGCTTGCATTCCCGGAAAATGATATGCTTGGAATTGATCTTGTGATTCCGGACGTCACATATCTGAAGGATAATATTGACAAGGTGAAGGGCATCGTGTTTACGCACGGCCACGAGGATCACATCGGCGCGCTGCCCTATGTGCTCATGGAGTTGAACGCGCCGTTGTACGCGACGAAGCTGACGATGGGGCTGATTGAACGCAAGCTCACGGAGCACAACCTGATGCGCACGACGAAGCGCAAGATCGTGAAGCCCGGACAGTCGATCAACCTCGGCGCGTTTCGGATCGAATTTATCAAGACAAACCACAGCATTGCGGACGCGGTGGCGCTCGCGATCTACTCGCCGGCCGGGATCATTGTGCACACCGGGGATTTCAAGGTGGACTACACGCCGGTGTTCGGCGACGCGATCGACCTGCAGCGCTTCGCGGAGCTCGGCAAGAACATATTGGTAGGCTATATGGAGAGGGAAGGCTACA
>CANQEB010000209.1 GCA_947594085.1 uncultured Lachnospiraceae bacterium
CATGTGACCGCTGACAATCCCATCTCCAAGCTCACGCACGATGGGGATCTGCACAATTTCATGACCTTCCTGTTGTTTTCCGGCGAAAGACAGTACGGGCTTCTGCAATGCGACATCAAGAGCGAGGATTTCTCCTTCTTCTACTTCCTAAGCCTTCAGATCGGCCTGTCTCTGCGCTATCTGGAGATCAGCAAGATCGAGGCGGAACACCTCCGCGCAATGTCGAACGACATGAAGAAGATCCAGAAGGAAAACCGTGCGCTCGATATCAAGTCGAGCTATGACAAGCTGACCGGCCTGCTGAACCTGCACGGGCTGACGGATCGCATCACGAAGGCACATCAGGAGATCTCGACCGAGAACGCTTACATGATCTATGCCGATCTCGACCACCTAAAGGAGATCAACGACACCTGGGGACACATGGAAGGAAACTTCGCGCTCCAGTCGATCAGCAACATTCTCCGCTCCTGTCTGCGCGATTCCGATATCCTGGCGCGTGTCGGCGGGGACGAGTTCGTCTCCCTCGTGACGTCCGGTTCAGAGACGTTCGAGGGGCTCTTCCGGGAACGTATCTCTGCCGCCTGCCGGGAGCTGAACGAATCCTCCGGCAAGCCTTATTATGTAGAGATCTCGATGGGGATCGTGCGCTTTGATCTGAAGCCGGAGACAGACCTGCAATCTGTCGTGGCCAAAGCCGACAAGCTTCTGTACGAAGCCAAAAAGAAGCGCAAGCCGTCCATACGGAAACCGGATGCCTGATCCTTCTTCCCTGAACAGACAGCAGATCGCCCCGCAGTACCATCCGACGGATAGTATTGCGGGGCGTTTTTCACGCTTGATAAGATGAATCGTTGACGCGGCCTCATCCGCTATGTTCTCAGCGGAAATCCGGCGCTCCGACCATGTTGTACGGGGTGACTTGATAGACATAGTAGTTGAGCCAGTTCGTGTAGAGATTGTTCGCGTGCGAGCGCCAGCGTAGCAGCGGCTTGGTGTTCGGATCGTCGTTCTCGTAGTAGTTCTTCGGAATCTCGATCGGAAGCCCCTTCCCAAGATCGCGGTGGTACTCCCCGTCCAGCGTCACGCGATCATACTCAGGATGCCCCATGACAAAGATTTTTCGGCCGTTGTCAGCCATTGCGAGAAACAGGCCAGCCTCATCAGATTCCGCCAGAATGGTCAATTCCTTTACCTTCCGAATCTCCTCAATCGGCACATCCGTATGCCTGGAATGCGGCGCGAGGAAAATGTCATCAAACCCGCGCACCAGCGGAATCTTGCGGTTGAGGACGCGATGCCAAAACAGGCCAAACATCTTTTTGTCCAAAAGCCTTTTTTGCAGTCCATAATGGTAATACAATCCAGCCTGCGCCGCCCAGCATAGATAGATCGTCGATGTGACGTTCTCCTCGGTCCAGTCTATGATCTGCGTAAGCTCGTTCCAGTAGTCCACCTCTTCAAATTCCATCAGTTCAACCGGTGCACCTGTGATAATCATCCCGTCAAAGCGACGATTTTTGATATCGCCAAACTCCACATAAAACTCATTCAAATGGCTGGTTGACGTATTTTTTGCCTCGTGCGAACTTACCTTCACAAAAGTCACATCCACCTGAAGCGGTGTATTGGAAAGCGAACGCAGAAGCTGCAGCTCTGTCTCCTCCTTAAGTGGCATGAGATTGAGAATTGCAATATGAATCGGGCGAATGTCCTGGTGAATCGCCCGGTTCTCATCCATCACAAAGATATTCTCCCTCTCCAGAATCTCTCTGGCAGGCAAATTGCTCTGTACTTTAATCGGCATACTTTGTTTCTCCTCACTTCTATATCAGTCTTTCCACTGTCAATCCTTCGTGCCTGATTTCATCATCTGTCTGTCGTTCGCGTGGATCTCACATGAATCAGAAGCCATCTCAAGCATTCTCATCCCGTCCATCAGCAAGCGCGAGGAAATCATCCTCTGCCAAAATAGGGATCCCAAGCTCTACAGCTTTTTTGTTCTTAGATGACATGGATGCCTTGTCATTATTGATCAAATAATCTGTCTTCTTCGAAACGGAACCCGCAACCTTGCCCCCACGCTCCTCGATATAAGCTTTGAGCTCATCACGATTTGCGAAATGGTTCACACTTCCCGTAATCACAAATGTCTTGTCTGTGAGGGTCTGTAGTGCGGTTTCCTCCGGCGCACTCTCTAAATCCAGCTCAGAGAGAAGTCGATTCAAAATCTCCTCGTTCTGCGGATCTGCAAAGTAATCCACCACAGAAGCCGCGATAATCTCGCCAAGCCCTTCGATCGATGCGATCTCATCTTTGGAACTATCTCTCAATTTGTTGAGATCATATCCACAGAACTGACTGAGAAGCTTCGCATTTGCCGTCCCAATATTGGGAATTCCAAGTCCATAGATTAGTCTTGGCAAAGTTGTGCGCCGCGCAGCCTCGATGCTCTCCATCAAGTTCGCGTAAGATTTTTCTCCGAATCCATCCATTTCCACGATCTCGTCCCGAAAAGAGTCCAAGTGGAAAATATCAGCATACGTATGAATATACCCTTTTGCGATAAATTTTTCAAGTGTAGCTTCCGATAATCCCTCGATATTCAGAGCGTTTCTGCTCACAAACAACGTGAAGGATTTGATTTTCTTGGCGCTGCACTGCTCATTGGTACAGTAAAGAGTCTCCGCGTCATTCACAGAGCGAATCTCCGTTCGGCCTCCACATACAGGACACGTTTTCGGAATCTCGATCTTTCCACTTCCGGTCAGATTCTCTGCGATCTGCGGAATGATCATATTCGCCTTGTAGACCGTGATCGTATCTCCAATTCCGAGCTTCATGGCCTTCATGATGCTCAGATTGTGCACGCTTGCACGGCTGACTGTCGTACCCTCCAACTCAACCGGGTCGAAGATCGCAACCGGATTGATAAGACCAGTCCTCGAAGGGCTCCACTCGATCTCCCGCAATATAGTCTCGCAGGTCTCGTCCTGCCACTTGAAGGCAATGGAATCGCGCGGAAATTTCGCCGTGCGCCCAAGCGACTGTCCATATGCGATATCGTTGTATGTGACGACAAGCCCGTCCGAAGGCACATCATAATGCTGGATTTTTTCCGCAAACCACGTCACGGTATCCATGATTGTTTCAGCTGTCGCGTGACGATATTCCACCGTCTCAAAGCCCTGTTGCCGCAGCCATTCAAACTGATTGCTCCGCAGATTTCCAAAATCAACATTGTCCGCCTTCACTAAAGCAAACGCATAAAATCTAACGTGACGGTTCGCCGTAATCTCATTGTTAAGCTGACGCACCGAACCGCTGCAGAGGTTCCGAGGGTTCTTATAGCGCGCTTCCACATCCTCGATCTCACTGTTAATCTTTTCAAACTCGGAGTACGTGATGACTGCCTCGCCTCGCAGAATCAGCTCTCCCTGATAGGCTATGCGAAGGGGAATGTTCTGAAACACCCGCGCATTGTTCGTAATCACCTCGCCTATTTCCCCGTTTCCTCTCGTGACAGCCTTTTCAATTGTCCCGTTCCGGTAAGTCAACACTACAGTAAGCCCGTCCAGTTTCCAAGATACAAGCACTTCATGCGCTCCCGCAAAGCTTCTGAGCTCCTCCCTCTCCTTCGTCTTGCCCAAAGAAAGCATCGGAGATTCGTGACGCTCTTTCGGAAGTGTCTCAAGTGCCTCATAGCCAACTGTCACTGTCGGGCTGCCTGCCAGCACAATACCGGTCTCCTGCTCCAGGTTCACAAGTTCATCATAGAGATTGTCATACTCCAGATTACTCATAATTTCCCGGTCTTCCTGATAGTACGCCTTCGATGCCTCGCGCAACCTTTCTGACAGCTCTTTCATCCGCTCAATCTGCTGATTCATCCCTTTTTATGATTCCTTTCCTGCACTCGTTCTATGCCCAGAAGCTTTCTGTCTCCTCGTCCGATCTGGGCGCTCCTCTGTATTTCCTGCGAGTCTGTCTGACCCATCTGGCGATCGTCTCATCGATTGTCCTGGATTTGTAGAACAGCTAAGCTGCTTCTGGAGCTGTGCGAATTCCTTTCGCGTAACGGTTCTGTATTCGCCCGGTTTCAAATCGCCCAATTCAATATTCATGATACGCACACGAACCAGCCGTTTCACCCGGTAATGAAGAGTCTCGCACATCCGTCTAATCTGACGATTCAATCCCTGGGTGAGTACCAGTCGAAACTGGCGCTTTCCCAGCATCTCTATCTGACACGGGCGCGTGGTGACATTCAGCTCCTTCAAATATATGCCGGCTGCCATTCTGTCCAGGAAATCCTGTGTAATGTCCCTGTCCACCGTGACAAAATATTCTTTCTCATGATAGTTCCCGGCACGCATAATCTTATTCAGAATGTCCCCATAATTTGTCATCAGAAGGAGACCTTCTGATTCTTTGTCAAGTCTTCCAACAGAAAAAATGCGTTTCGGATAATTCACCACGTCATAGATCGTGCGATCATCCCATCGCCGGTCCGTTGTGCAGACGACTCCTCGTGGCTTGTTTACCGCCAACAGGATCATCTCATGCTCCGGCACCACCGTTTGGCCTTCCACGATCACCTGCTGCCCGGGCATTATTTTCTGTCC
>CANQEB010000210.1 GCA_947594085.1 uncultured Lachnospiraceae bacterium
ACGACGAGCACTTTCGCCCCCTTCGCCACAACATCCGGCACATACTTATGCCCGTCCGTGACCGCGCCCCGGATGCAGAAAAACAGGGAACCCGCCTCCACCTTCCGGGAGTCGTTGACTACACTCTTCACTTCTACGTTCGCCGATCCTTGAAGGAGTCGACAGTCTACATGCTCCAAAAGCTTTGTCAGTCTCATTTGGGATTATCCTCCACCCGTTTACATTTCTTCTATACATTACGTATTGCAGCAAAAACAATACAATTCCTGAAATATAAAAATTCATCATAATAGTTTATCATGTTTGCGCGAATACGACAAGAAAATTTATCTTAAAAAAGCGTTGCCTTTGCAGTCTAAATTTGCTAATGTATGAATTGAAAGATTTTTCCCAAACCTGACCCGAGAGGAACCGTCACATGCAGAATTATTATGATATTCTCGGCGTCAATCGCCGTGCTACCCAGGAGGAAATCAAAAACGCCTACCGCAGATTGGCAAAAAAGTACCATCCGGATTCCTCCGGGAGTCGCGAGGACAAAGAGCGGTTTCAGGAAATTCAGGAAGCATACGCCGTTCTCTCCAACGAGAAAAAGCGCAGAACGTACGATTACTATGGGCATGAAGCCTATCGCAAAAGCTACTATGCACAGCACGCGGATGATACACCGGAGCAAGGACACAGACACGACGGTCACGAGCACTGTGGGGCTTGCGACGGAGGCGGAGCCTTCGGCGGCCGCGGCGAGCACGAACACTGTGGCGCTTGCGACGAACATGGGCACAGCGGGCACGGCGGCTGTGGCGGACATGGGCACGGTGAAGGGGATTGTGACGGAAATTGTGAAAGCTGCGAAAACCACAGTGAACCGGCTCCGTTCACGGAGACCTTCCGACATGTGGTTCGCATTGCCGTGTGGCTGGAGATCGAAGAGACCTTCCGTGAAGTCATCAAGGACGCTGTCCTGACGGAACGCGCCTACGACTCCTTCGCCGTCTTCAAAAAGCTTGAGGCAGACAAGACCTGGCATTTCCAGGTAAAGATTCCGGCAAACACGTACGAAAGACAGAATTTCCCGCTCGAGGACGTCATCGTCGACAACGAAGAGCTGATCGAGTATCTGCACACAAATTATCCGGACAACTGCTATGTCGCAATCATTCTTCTCAGGGACAAGCCGGGCTACACCAGACAAGCGTATCACCTGTATATGGATTATCCGATCGATTTCCATACGCTTGTGCTGGGCGGTGCGATTCGAGTGTCCTCCGTCACCGGAAACTTCACCTTCGAAGTACCGGCCGGCACATCGCTGGAGCGAAAGCTGCGCATCCCGAACATGGGACTGAATTATCCTCCGGAGATCGGCGTGCGCGGTGATCTCTATCTGAATCTTCACCTGAAGATCCCCAGAGAGCTGACCGAGACGCAACAGCAGGCGGTTGAGGCGCTGCGCTGTGCATTTTCTGATCATCCAGACCAAGCGGAGGCATCCGCTGACCGGACATAACAAAAAGTCCGGATTTCTCCGGACCATTTCGCAAATACTGTTTCTGAACTGCATAAACAGGAATCTGCGCCGTCTGACGACGCAGGAAGGAGACTTCCATGAAATTTTCATTCAAAGAAGATGGAAAGAGACTCATCGTGATCTGCATCGCTGCCGTGATCATGGCGGCGAATATCGCCACCTTTGTCCGCGTCGGAGGCCTGTATCCCGGCGGCGCGACCGGCCTGACGGTCCTGCTCCAGCGGGCTGCAAAGCTCTTTTTTCACATTCAGATTCCTTACACGCCGATCAACCTACTGCTGAATGCGATTCCGGTCTACATCGGCTTCCGCTACATCGGAAAGAAATTCACACTGTACTCCTGCCTCGTCATCGTGCTGACCGGCGTCCTGACCGACCTGATCCCGCAGTACGCGATCACCTACGACACCCTGCTGATCAGCGTGTTCGGCGGCATCATCAGCGGCACCGCCACCAGTCTCTGTCTGCTGATGAACGCGACGACCGGAGGGACAGACTTTATCGCTATCTTTCTATCTGAAAAGAAAGGCGTGGACTCCTGGAACATCATCCTCGGTATCAACGTCGTCATCCTCTCTGCAGCCGGACTGCTCTTCGGCTGGGACAAGGCGCTGTACTCGATCATCTTCCAGTACACTTCCACGCAGGTGCTTCACATTCTATATCAGAAATATCAGCGAAAAACTTTGTTCATTGTCACGGATCATCCGACAGAGATCTGCGAGGCCATCTGGAAATTGAGCGGCCACGGAGCGACGATCCTGGACGGCAAGGGCTCCTACGAGCACGCCACGCGCAGTATCGTCTACTCAGTCGTCTCCAGCGCGGAGTCCAAGAAGGTGATCCGCACCATCAAAGAAACCGACCCGCAGGCGTTTGTCAACGCAATCCGCACCGAACAGCTCTCCGGGCGCTTCTATAACAAACCAACGGACTAATCCTGACCGGCGACATTCCTGTGATCTCTCCGGACGCTTCTGCCATAAGCCGGTCAATCAGCGTCAAGCCATGCCGTCTATGCGTCAATTTGGGATTATGATCGATATGCCTCCGGCGACGCCTTCTATCTCATCGTCGGACAGCTCCTCCCCTGGGCAAGTGCTGTCGGACGGAGCCTTTGCCTGCTCCTCGGCCGGTTTTTCACCGCATCCTTTGGCAGCAGCGATTGGCTTCTCCTGCTTTGCCTCTTTCATCGTTTCAGACATGTCTTTTTTCATGATGTGCTCTCCTTTCGTTTCATTTTTTCTTTTTCTTTTTATTTTTTCTTTTTATTTTTTCTTTTCATTTTTGGTTTTTCTCTTTGTTCCCCGTTCCCGTCTATCGCGCATTATAATCCGCTGTCGGCCAAGCAGCCGTCCCTTGCTCTGTTTTCATTTATTGATACGACGGACACAGTCTTTTGTTAAGTCTCCTAATTCTATTATATTTCATACGCCGAACGAGTTCCTTTGTTGATTATAATGTTATCGCGCTTCTTTCTTTCACATTTTATCATACTTTTGACAATTTTAAAAGAATCTGGTTGATTTTCTTTGCTTCCCTATGTATAATACCGTAATGAAGGCGTTTTTATGGCCTTCTGAGGAGACGGCAGGACCCCTATCAGAGGGCTTGCCAGGTACTTACCAACAAAATACTATGAAAGAAAAGAGGTTACATGATGGCAGAGATCAATTTAAGCAAGTACGGCATTTCCGGAACTACTGAGATCGTGCGCAATCCTTCCTTCGAGACGCTGTTTGAGGAGGAAATGAAGCCGGGTCTTGAGGGCTATGAGAAGGGCCAGGTGAGTGAGCTTGGCGCTGTGAATGTTATGACGGGTATCTACACCGGACGTTCCCCGAAAGACAAATTCATCGTGATGGACGAGAATTCTAAGGACACCGTATGGTGGACGACCCCCGAGTATCCGAATGACAACCATCCGGCATCCCAGGAGACCTGGGCGGCAGTCAAGGAGCTTGCGCTCAAAGAGCTCTCCAACAAGAGACTTTTCGTGATGGATACGTTCTGCGGCACGAACAAGGACACCCGCATGGCGATCCGCTTTATCGTTGAGGTGGCGTGGCAGGCGCACTTCATCAAGAACATGTTCATCCAGCCGTCCGATGAGGAGCTGGCGAACTTCGAGCCGGATTTCGTTGTATACAACGCTTCCAAGGCGAAGGTTGAGAACTACAAAGAGCTGGGCCTGAATTCCGAGACGGCTGTCGTGTTCAACATCACGAGCCGCGAGCAGGTCATCCTGAATACATGGTACGGCGGCGAGATGAAGAAGGGTATGTTCTCCATGATGAACTACTACCTGCCGCTGAAGGGCATCGCTTCCATGCACTGCTCCGCGAACACCGATATGGACGGCAAGAACACCGCGATCTTCTTCGGCCTGTCCGGAACCGGCAAGACCACCCTTTCCACAGACCCGAAGCGTCTGCTGATCGGCGACGACGAGCACGGCTGGGACGACAACGGCGTGTTCAACTTCGAGGGCGGCTGCTACGCGAAGGTTATCAATCTCGACAAAGAGTCCGAGCCGGACATCTACAACGCGATCAAGCGCAACGCGCTTCTTGAGAACGTTACCCTGGACGAGAACGGCAAGATCGATTTCGCCGACAAGAGCGTGACCGAGAACACCCGTGTCTCCTACCCGATCAACCACATCGAGAAGATCGTTCGTCCGGTATCCGCAGCTCCGGCAGCGAAGAATGTCATCTTCCTGTCCGCAGACGCGTTCGGCGTACTTCCGCCGGTATCCGTTCTGACTCCGGAGCAGACACAGTACTACTTCCTGTCCGGCTTCACAGCAAAGCTCGCAGGCACCGAGCGCGGCATCACCGAGCCGACTCCGACCTTCTCTGCTTGCTTCGGTCAGGCGTTCCTCGAGCTGCATCCGACGAAATACGCGGAGGAGCTTGTCAAGAGAATGCAGGCGAGCGGCGCGAAGGCCTACCTCGTGAACACCGGCTGGAACGGCACGGGCAAGCGTATCTCCATCAAGGACACCCGCGGCATCATCGACGCGATCCTCAACGGCGACATCCTGAACGCTGAGA
>CANQEB010000211.1 GCA_947594085.1 uncultured Lachnospiraceae bacterium
GTAGCCGTACTTCTTGTTGAGGAAGCCGCTGTACCTCTGCAGGGATTCATCCGCACGCATCCCCAAAAGGCAGACCGTCTTTTTGTTCCCATGGGACAATCGATACCAGCGCCCGAACTGCTTCGCCAGATCCTCCTGATGCATCCGATAACGGTAGGTTGTCATGGGATTGTTTTCGAGATTGATCACGTACTCATGCTGTGGCATCTCGCGGACCCAGATCTCCTGCTTCTTGTCGTCCCATGGATACCAGTACATCTCGTAGCTACCGAGCGCTGTGCGCGTCGCCATCGGCAGACAGACCCAGTAGATCTCCGCCTCTTTCCGAACGCGCTCGAGCGTCCGTTCCACATACTGCGTCGTCACAGTGTACTGTGCCTCGAAATCCTGGTGAAAGACGCCAATCACCTTCTCTGGGTAATACTTTCTCCGGTAATCCAGCACCATGTTCAACAGCAGTCCACTGTCCTTTCCCCCGGAAAAAGAGATATAGATATTGTCAAACTCGTCGAAGATTAGCTTCATCCGCTTCTCAAAGGCATCCAGCACATTGTCCTCGAGATATTCCCGTTTCACAGGCATCACCTTCTTAATTTCCAAAATTTGGTAATTCCTGTCTCTAATTTAACACATAATACAATTGAATTCAACAAAATGTGGCACAAAAAAAGAGCTGCCACTGTCTCGTGACCGCTCCTTTTGTGCTTCTTTTATATTATCCTGTGAGATTATGTTGAATGAAATCTTTCCACGAAGAATCCTGCCTGATCGAATTCCGCTTTATGGAAATCTGCCTTATGAATCACTCTCAATAAGGATACTCTGTATCTCCTCCATAGTCGGCATCACGCGCAACGCGCCTTTCCTCGTCGTGATGATCGAGGCAGCTACATTCGCGAAACTGAGCATCTCCTTCAGATCCTGATCCGATAAGCCATCGAGACCGTGTCCGCAGACATAATGCAGTACGCAGCCACAGAAGGTATCTCCAGCGCCCGTCGTCTCAATCGTGTCCGGGCACAGACGCGCCGGAACCTCGACAATCGAATCTCTGTAATACGCGCGGCTGCCATCCTTTCCCATCGAGACAAGGATAAGCCGAATCTGCGGAAAACGCTCCCGGATCCACCGGACGCCCTGCGTGAAATCGTCCTCGCCGGTCAGCCATTGAATCTCATTGTCTGAGATCTTCAGAATATCACAGAAGCCAAGACCATAAAGCACCTGCTCCTTCGCATCATCGAGCGACTTCCAGAGCGGCGGACGCAGGTTCGGATCAAACGAGATCATCGTCCCAACCGCCTTCGCAACCGCAAGCGCCTTCTTCGTAGCCTTGCGGACACCATCGTGCGTCATCGACAACGTGCCGAAGTGAAAAATCTTCGAATCACGGATCAGGTCCTCTGGCACCTCGTCCTCTGTCAGCATCATGTCAGCCCCCGGATCCCGATAAAACGAGAAATCCCGGTCACCATCCGGAAACGTATGCACCAAAGCGAGCGTCGTGTGAACATTCTCATCCATATAAAGGTATGAAGCGTCAATCCCGACTTCCTCAACCGCCTCTTTCAACTGTGTTCCGAAAAAGTCCTTCCCGACCTTCCCGACAAATGCCGTCCTGTCTCCAAGCTTTCCAAGCATGGCAAGAACATTGCACGGAGCTCCACCAGGGTTCGCCTCAAACAGAGGATTCCCCTGACCACTTGTGCCATTCTCCGTGAAATCGATCAAAAGCTCCCCAAGTGCCGTTACATCGTACTGTTTCATGATGTTCTGTCCTCTCGCACTGACAAATAATATTTAATCCAACCACTCTCTGTTTCTGACTTTATCCTCGACTGCGGCAAACGCGCTGAGAAGCTTGTCATTGAACGTGCCGCACTCACCATTTCGAATCATCCGCACTGCGGTCTCATGGTCGTATGCCTTCTTGTAGACACGCTCTGATGTCAGCGCGTCATAGACATCTGCGACTGCAACAACCTGAGCCCCGATCGAGGTCTCATCACCCTTCAGGCCATCCGGATATCCCCTTCCGTCCCAGCGCTCGTGATGATGCCGCGCAATATCAAAGCTGTACTCATAGATCTCTGCATCCATGATCTCAGGGATCGTCTGCAGGATCTCTCCGCCCTTGACGGTGTGCTGCTTCATGATCTCGAACTCCTCCGGTGTCAGCCGCCCCGGCTTGTTCAGAATGCCGTCCGGGATCGCAATCTTGCCCACGTCGTGAAGCACGGATGCCAGTGCGATCTTCTCGATCTCCGCCTTCGGCATCTCGTATTCCGGATAGGTGTTGCTCACCTGTGTGAGCAGCAGATTCGTGAGGCCAGAGATGCGCTTGACGTGCTCTCCCGACTCGCAATCACGAAACTCGATGACCGTCGCCAGCGTCTCGATGACTGACTGATTCATCCGGTTCAGCTTCTCCACCTGCTCGGCGACAACGCTCTCCAGCTCGTTCCTGTGCCGGTACAGCTCGATCACCCTGTTGATCCGGCTGCGCAGGAAATGCGGGGTGAACGGCTTGGAAATGATATCGACCGCACCGAGATTGTAGCCCTCCATCAGCATCTCGTCGCTGTTGGCCGCCGTGATCAGAAAGACCGGGATCGACTTGATCTGGCCGCTCTCGTTCATCTTCCGGAGCACACCCAGCCCATCCATCTCCGGCATCAGCAGGTCAAGCAGCATCGCCGAAATTTTGACATCACTGTTCAACACCTCGACCGCTTCAACGCCGTTGGACGCCTCGATAATATTATATTCATCCTTAAATATCTCTGTCAGGATCGCACGATTGATTTCGATATCGTCTACGATCAGTATTGTCATATCCATCAAATTACCCTATACCCTTCTCCTGATAATTTATCCATTATATGTTATCCATTGCGCTCTATACATGCGATCACCTGCTCCTGAACAGGGACAAGCCCGTCATAGACTGCCTTCGCCTCTTCCGCCTGACCGGCGCGCAGAAGATCTACAACCTTCGTATACCCCTCATAGAGCGGTGTAACGGAAAGATTACCTGTAGCCCCTTTCAGTGCATGTGCTTGCTCCTCCGCTGTCTTCAGGTCGCCATTTGCAAACGCTCCCCAGACGTCCGTCTTCTGCACCGTATCCGGAAGCTTGTGCAGCATCCTCTCGTACAATGCCGCGTTCCCCATAAAACGCTCCAAGCCTTCGCCCACATTTGAACCGAGTTCCTTCAATTCATCTAATAATGCCATCTCGTCTCCATTCCGCCGTCGCACCACGGCTACAAAATCTCAGCAACAAATATTCACAAAATCGCCCCGGAACAGTCGTCTGAACAGGAGCTGTTTTCCGCAAAATATTCATAATTAGCATAACATTTCCCGGGTTTCATGTCAATGGATATTGGAAGTTTTCGTCTGACATATTCGTGTTTAATACGCGAAAAGCACCGCATCTGCGGTGCTCTCGAAGTAGCGGAAGGGAGACTTGAACTCTCGACACCACGGGTATGAACCGTGTGCTCTAGCCAGCTGAGCTATTCCGCCATATGATGTTGTATGGGGCCTACAGGGCTCGAACCTGTGACCCTCTGCTTGTAAGGCAGATGCTCTCCCAGCTGAGCTAAGACCCCATAGAAAGCGGGCTGACGTACAACCCGCTTCGCTATTATAATCCTAAGTATGTTTAAAAGTCAAGCACTATTTTAAGAAATCCTGCGAACCTCTGTCTTCGCCTTCCGGCGGGCGAGCTCTTCTTTCCACTCGACCTTGTAAATCAACCCATGAATTACAACACTCATCATCACGCCACACACCACATCAATCACTGAATGCTGATCCAGCATCACGGTGGATGCACAGATCAAAACCATAATCACAAAGTGGACCGCGATCGTGAGCTTCCTGTGTTTCAAATTCTCCAGACTGCAGATCGCCTGAAACACCATAACCGTATTCATCACATGAATCGACGGACAGACATTTGTCGGTGTGTCGATCGCGCGCAGCATTACGACCATATTATAGAGGAAGCCGGTCTCATGCGGATTGTTCGCAAGCCTGAGATTCAGCCCGGTCGGGAAAATAAAATAAATCACCAGGCAGATCGTCAAACCGGAAAAAATAAGCCTGCATAGCTTCGAGTAGTCCTCCCAGCCACGGTGCTTAAACCATATGAACGCGCCTGCCATATACGGAAACCAAAAAATATATGGTATAATAAACGCTTCGCAGAACGGAATCATCTCGTCGAGCTTGCAGTGTACAATGTACTTCGGTACCACAGTGGTCTCCAGATAATGAAATACCGTCAAGTAAAACGCCATGTACAGCAACGCGACCATGTACGGATATCTTTTGAACCAATTCTTAACTGCTTCTAATTTCATGTTTCCTCTTCTCCCCAACCAGTGTCAGAAGTCACTGTCTGTCTCACATACGTGCCATTCAGCGGGGACGCGGATGCATCGAAATCCTCCTCACTGGACACGGTAATGCTCAAAACCCCTTCATTCATTTCAAATACCACCACATGATGGTCGTCTCCCTTGTACACCGATTAGATCCTTAACACGACCGCCACGAACTAG
>CANQEB010000212.1 GCA_947594085.1 uncultured Lachnospiraceae bacterium
TAATGCCTTGTGATCTGGTCAAGATAGCTGACCATTCCCTCGTAATCCGCCAGCATCTCCGGCTTTGCCGCCACCGTGTAGGAGAACAGATCCAGAATGCTCTTCTGCTCCAGGATCCACGCGCTCACCTCGTAGTTGTAGCCGCGCGCCTCTTCCTCCAGCCTGGAACGTCCCCAGCGGGACGTCATCATGGTCGTGATCGTGATCGTCAGAAGCATAGTCAGCGTAAGGGCGACGATAATCGATGTCTCGAACCAATGCCGCTCCTTCTCGGTGAGGCTTGCACGTTTTCGAAGTTTCTTTTCCGCACGCTTTTGCAGCCCCTTCTCATCGTTCACTTTCTCAAACGGTGCACGGAAGGACTCTGGAATGGATGACAAAAATTCCTCCCTCTGCGCAAGCTTCTGTTCCGCGCGCGTGCGCTGCCGACAAGCGTACAGATAGAGTGCCAGAAAGACCACAACCATGATTACCATGAGAATGAGATTGCGGAAAAACTGGATATAGCTATCCCGGTAGAGCAGCCTGTTGTTGACACGAAGCATCAGATACCAGCCGTTCTCTGTACGATTGCAGAACACCGTATCCTGACCCTCGCGTGACACCATGCTAAACGATGCATCGGAGCCACCGCTCGTCAGCGCCTTCGTGAACACACTCTGGTATTCCGGGAGCTTAGAGGAAAGCTTTTCACCGAGCAGGTCGGTGTCCTGGTAGCCGACGATCGTCCCGTCCTTGTCCGCGATCAGCGCGTCCCCCGAACTGTCCTCGCTCATTGCCTCCACGGAGGCCTGAATATCCGCGACGCTGTAGTCCACACCGATGATCGTCTGGCCATCTTCAAGAATCTGGGCCACCGTGAAGCACATATTCTCGGTAAAGGCATCGTCGTACACCTGCGAGATATATACCTCCCCGCGGTTCATCGCCATCAGACCTTTGTACCAATTCCTGTCCTGGAGCACATACCCCTCCGGAACCTCCATATCGGAAATATAGATTTGATTCCCAGTCGCGCAGAACACGTTCATGCAGCTGCCGCCCGACAGCTCCATCTCCATCGCCTTCTGATCGCTCAGAAATTCACGGATCTCGTCCGAACCGGCGTTGTTCTCCAACAGCTCCACCAGATTCGCTCCCACACGGACGGCTGCATTCTGCGCCCGCTTCAGTGTCTGCTGCAGGTTCGTCACGATGTTTTCCATCCGCATGCTTCCGATCTCCTCGGCTTGCCTGGCAGCAAGATCGTACATCACGCGCATGTTTATGAACATAATGACCGCGAGCAGTATGATGACGCCCGTGATCAGAATATAATATCTCTTTGAACCTGCTCTCCTAGAAGACACCGTTCTATCCATAACCCTTCCTCATTCTTCCTTTTCTGTCTGACGGATTCGTCCGCGGCACGATTCAGTAATTTCAGGCACGATCAGTCTCGACTGCTCCAGCCACGCGAGCCCCAGGCATCTCCGTCCCAAGTTGCCTCGGCGTCAGGCGTTTACGACCATTGTCTGGATGTCGTAGGACAAGGTGACGCTCGAACCGGAGTAGATCTTATAAAACTGGTTTATTACCCTGTCCGCGACCATTCTTCCATTTTCGATGTTCGTGTCGACCAAAACCACGATGTACTGCAGGCTGCTGTAACGGCTGCCCACATCCACCATGCGCAGCGAATACGCGGCGGCCACCTCCAGCGTTGACATCGCGTCCTCGCAGATTGAGTTATCCAGGTAATCCTGGTTCTCGCTCCCGAGTGTAAAGAGAATCGTCTGGACCATTTGCCCCTTCCGTTTGACACAGCGGGACAGATAATTGTACAGGTTCGGGAACTCCTCATAAGGCACCTTGAACAGTCCACGACTCTCATCCATGCCGCCCTCCAGCATATGGCGGATGTGATCGAGATCCGTGCCAGGCTTCTGGTTCGACGCACCGATAGAGGTGCCCTGGTAAAAGCTGCAGGAGTTCTTCCCATTCTTCTTCACAAAATACAGCGCCTTGTCCGCGTTGCTGTACAGGGCGGAAAAGCTCTTGCCATCGGAAGGGCACAGCGCAATCCCGGCGGAAATATGCGTGAGATTTTCAAAATTAATTTCGGCGAGGCTTGTCGCGAAAGCGTCCATGATATGCCGAACCCTCTCCTGCAGCGTTTCTCTGTCCACGTCATCCGTGAAGAACACGACAAACTCGTCTCCGCCCAGACGGCACAGGACATCCTTGTCCGCCACGTTGGAGGAAAGAGCCGCCGCGAGCAGTTTCAGTATCTTGTCACCCATCAGGTGCCCGTATGTATCGTTTACATTCTTGAAATTATCCAAATCTGTGATCATCAGAGCGCCCTTATGACCTTCCGCGAGGAGCTCGTCGATCGCCTTCTCGCCGTAGCCGCGGTTGTGCAGCCCGGTCAGGGAATCGAGCGCGTTTTTCCCAGAGCCGTACTCTGAGAGAATGCGGTTCAGCAGCGTGCGGTTGTCGTCCACAATGTTCCACTGCTCGTTCACGGCGTTGTCGCCTTCTCTTTTTGTCTCCGGCAGGAGATAGAAGCCCTCGTTCAGCATCCCCACAAACACATGAGCCAGATGCGGATCAAACTGTGTCCCGGAGCAGCGTTCAAACTCATTCACGACCTTCAGATCCGGAAGCTTGGCCCGATAGATGCGGTTGGATGTCATCGCGTCGTAAGCGTCCGCGATTGCGATGATCCTCGCACAGTACGGGATATCCTCGCCAGAAAGTCCGAACGGATAGCCCTTTCCGTCATACCGCTCGTGGTGGTACAACGCACCGTCGGCGACATTCGGAATCATGCGGATGTTCTTCAGAATCTCGCCGCCGATCACCGGGTGCTTCTTGATCTGCACAAACTCCTCGTCGCTTAGGCGGCTCGGCTTGTTCAGAATCGAGTCCGGCACGCCGATCTTTCCGATGTCATGCAGAAGACCGATGTGATAGATGTTTCGCACCTCTTCCTCGCTCCATCCCAGGCGCTTCGCAATCTCCTCCGAGCACTTGGCGACACGCACCGAATGGCCAGAGGTATATGCGTCCTTGGCGTCAATCGTGTTCGCGATCGCCAGGATCGAATTCAGAGAGACCTTTTCCAGGAGCTTACTCTTCTCCTCAAGCTTATCCTCGAGCTCCACACGGAGTCCGTACAGCTCGATCATCCTCCCGATCCGGCTTTTGACCGTCATCGGGACAAAAGGCTTGACGATAAAATCAGCCGCACCCAGCTCGAAAAACTCTTTCTCCGTCTCCGGCGCAGAATCGGCCGTCAGAATAATAACCGGAATCTTCTCCCAGGCTGGATTTTCGCGGATCTTTGCCATCGTCTCCGCTCCGTCCATCTCCGGCATGCGGAAATCGAGCAAGATCAGCTTCGGCTCATAAATCTCAAGATATTCCAAAGCCTGCCGGCCCGAATCTGCGCAGACGACACGGTAGTCGTCCTTCAGGATTCGCTCCGCAAACTTCCGGTTGATCGCACTGTCGTCCACGATAAGGACATCTATCTGCTCCAATTGTTTGGACATTTTCTCTCCTCCCTGATTTACGCGTAGAAATTTATGTACAGAGATCCGTATATAGATAAAAGAATGACATAAAATCCTTTAAAATACAATCAATTTGCACGAATCGCCCCTCATGATACACGAATGGGAACGGAAATCTCTTGCATTGAACAATAAAGCAGTGTAGGATAATATAGATATGTATTTATACTCGTTTACAGCTTCAAAAGAAAGCGTGAGAAGAATGATATACGAAATTGCCATCTGTGATGATGATACGGTTTTTCTCTCTTCTTTCAGGCAGATGCTTGAAGAAGCTTTGCGCGCGCGGGGCGCAGCATATAAATTAACCTTTTTTAACGATCCTTCCGCTCTGATGCAGGAGATGGATCGAGGCAAAAAATTTGATCTCCTGTTTCTTGACATCTATTATGACAAAGAAAAAGGGATTCAATTTGCCAAAGCATTGCGTGAAAAGAACGACCAGACGGACGTTGTCTTCATGACAGCTCTCACCAGCTATGCAGTAGAAAGCTACGACGCTGCTCCACTACACTACTTGCTCAAGCCGATCAATCCGGAAAAGCTGGACGCCGCCCTGACCCGTTTTCTTGAGAAAAATTCTCCCCAAAAACTGCATTTTATGACGACAAAGGGGCATCTCTGCGCAGCCGTCTCCGATATCGTTTTCATCGAAATTTACGGACATGAGATCATTATTCATCTTGTAAACGGCATGAAGGAGACCTGTATGGGTACACTCAAGGGCCTCGAACCCCTCCTGCCGGAGCTTACTTTTGTGCGCCCGCACAGGAGCTATCTAGTCAACCTGGGGCATATTTCCGAGATTACGCGCTACCAGATTCGTCTCTCTTCAAATGATCTTATTCCGGTCAGCAAGAATCTCTACAACAGCACCTTGAGCAGTTTCATTAACTACGCGAACCAGAGCAGTATTACATTCTGAGGCGGTCTCCTGCGATGCGTCGCTCTCACTTCATGACCCGATCGAACGCTTCTGGCATCGGCGCAGTAAATA
>CANQEB010000213.1 GCA_947594085.1 uncultured Lachnospiraceae bacterium
CATTTCACATTTTCTGCATATGACCGGTGGAATTCAGTTCTGCACACTGTTTTCCAGTGGTCCGTTTTCCATGCCCTGAAAACAGATTTTTTTGAGAAGTTGAGGGTATTATAACAGATATCCGCGGTTTTATCATCATAATGTTGCCTGATCTTCTGAAAAATTTAAAAGAGTGTGGAATTTAACTCTGCACCTGAATTTAAAATTTCAAGTTTCGTTTTTTACTCTGTTGAAATTCTTTTCCATTATTGGCACAGTTTCGCTATATTATTTCAAAACAGAAATGCCTGAAAATCAAGCCAAAAAATCAATTTTAAGTGTTGGAATAAATGTTTGACAAATGTATCTGTCTATTCTAAAATAATAGAGTTACAACATATTTCTATTACATTTCCGTAATAACCTTGTAATAGAAAAACACCATTACAAAGGAATAACGATGGCTATTATTTTAAGAAATATTACAAAGTCATTTACTAAAAATGACAACTCGGGACAATTGGCCATATTAAACGATATCTCCCTGGAGATACCCAGTCAGGAATTCATCTCCTTTGTCGGCCCGTCAGGTTGCGGTAAGTCTACTTTGCTCCGCATCATCGCAGGGCTTTTAACACCGGAAAGCGGCAGTGTAGAGGTAGACGGAGTTCCTGTGCGGAAGCCAGAGAGTGACCGTATGATGGTCTTTCAGGACTACGTATTATTTCCCTGGTTGACTGTCGAAAAGAACATAGCGATGGGGCTCAAAATGGCCGGTCGTGACAAGGAATACATCAGTCGCAAGGTAAAATGGGCAATCGATATGATCGGCCTTCAGGGATTCGAGAGATCCTATCCTCACCAGCTCTCCGGCGGAATGAAGCAGCGTGTGGCGATCGCCCGGGCGCTTGTGATGAACCCGAAGATCCTGCTCATGGATGAGCCGTTCGGGGCCCTGGATTCCTACACAAAGATGAAGCTGCAGGATGAGCTTGTTCACCTGTGCGAGAAAAAGGAATTTACGACGTGCTTAGTCACACACGACAGTGAGGAAGCCGTATTCCTCTCGGATCGGATTGTCGTATTTACCGGTTCACCGGCCAGGATACAGGAAATCATCCCAGTGGATCTGCCTCGGCCGCGCGACCGAATGAGCAAAGAATTCATTGCGATACGCGATCACATTTTAGGATTAACTGCATCCCGCATGCAGGAAAATACGTAATAAGGGGTCAACAATCCATTATGAATGAGAATACATTTCAGAAGGTGCTCGAACAGAAAGCTGCGCTCTTTGAAGACAACCAACTGATCACCTGTGCCAGGACTGGGAGGACTCTATCCTACCGCCAGCTCAAGGAAGCGACAGAAGCTATGGCAAATACCCTGAAGGCACAGGGGCTTTCCGCTGGAGACGCCGTAATCTTGATGATGGAAAACAGCGTGGAATTCGCTGTCTCTTTTTTTGGTATCACGCAATTTGGGGGCATCGTCGTTCCGGTCAACACCGGACTTAAAAGCGCAGAGCTGGACTACTTGATCAGTGACTCGCAGGCTGCCGCCATCCTACTGTCCGAAGCTTTCATCGATCGCGTCCCGGAGCAGTACAGGAAGGATACCGTTGCACTGAAGAACGGCTGTACCTTGTTAAAAATTGCGCGGCAGATAGCAAAGGGCGACGAGCGCAGCAGCCTCCATCCGGAGGATACCGGATGCATACTGCAGTCGGACGGCGCCGAATACATTCAGCAGCCGGATGATACAGCCATGATGCTGTACACCTCCGGGACCACAGGTCATCCCAAGGGCGTGATCCTGAGCTACCGAAACCTGCTCTCCAAGGCAGATCATATCCGGGAAGCCCATCAGCTGACCGAGAAAGATATTGTCCTGTGCGTGCTCCCGTGGTTCCATATCAACGGGCTGGTGATCACCCTGATCACTCCGCTTGTCTCCGACGGCAGAATTGTGATCGGTGGAAAATTCAGCGTCACGAACTTTTGGGGAGATGTGGAGAAATACCGCGCGACTTGGTTCAGCGGCGTTCCTACCATGTACTCACACCTGCTGGCCCGCGGTATCCCCAGGGATAAGGACTGGAGTTCCCTGCGATTTGCACGCTCTGCCTCCTCTCCGCTCCCGGTCGCTGTGCTGGATGAATTCGAGGGCATCTGCCAGGTTCCGATTATTGAATCTTATGGCATTACTGAGGGCGCGAGCCAAATCACGACGAATCCGATGCCGCCTCTTGTGCGAAAACCAGGTTCTGTCGGATTGCCCTACGGAAACCAGATCAAGATCGTCGATCCGGAGGGAAATGAGCTCCCAACCGGACAGACCGGCGAGGTGTTGATCAAAGGAGAAAACATTACCCGCGGGTATTTCAGAAAAGAGGACGAGACAAAAAAAGCGTTTACCGGCGAATGGTTTCACTCCGGGGACCTCGGCTATCTCGACGAGGACGGATATCTTTACCTGGACGGCCGGATCAAGGAGCTGATCAACCGGGCCGGAGAGAAATTCTCCCCGCGCGAGGTGGATGAAGTGATCTACCGCATGGACGAGGTGGAGCTTGCGGCAACGATCGGCGTCCCGGACGATGTCTATGGCGAGGAGGTCGCCGCTTTCATCAAGCTGCGAGGGGGTGCTTCCCTTACGCCGGAGCAGGTCAAGGACTGGTGTACCATGCATCTTGCGGCATATAAGGTGCCGCGTATGGTGTTTTTCATAGAGGATCTCCCAAAGGGAGGCAATGGAAAGATCCAGCGTCTGAAACTCATTGACATATTTAAGGAAATGAAGAAAGGTGGAAATTAAAATGAAAAGCTGGAAAAGAAACTTAAGCATAGCAATGGCTTCCGCGATGCTTTTTGGCTGCTGCGGCTTCAGCGCGCAGGCGGAGGGCAATGACCCGATCCGGGTCGGTTCGCTCATCGCACTTGGCACAGCGACTCCGTTTGTCGCGATTGAGAACGGCCTGCTGAACCAGGGCGACCTTCAGGTAGAAGTGAGCCAGTTCTCGGACGGCGCTGCAATCATGGAAGCGTTTGCCGCAGGCGAGCTGGACGTCGCGATCGTAGGCGTGATCCCGGTCGCAACCTGGGTCTCAAAGGGAGTTGAAATGAAGGTGGTAGCCTCTGCAAACGGCGGCGGCCATGTACTGATGACACGCAAGGATACCGGCATCACCTCTGTAGAAGAGCTTGCCGGACATACCGTGGCCGCTCCGAGTGTCGCGACCGTGACAGACGCGCTTCTGCGCAGCAAGATTCTCGGCGACGCGGGGCTGGATCCGGACATGGATCTCACACTGATCCCCGGCATGAAGCCTGCCGATATGGCGACCGTGTTGATGGCTTCGAAGGAAGTGGACGCGATGATGACCTGGGAGCCGTTCGCGGCTGAGGCAGAGGCCACCTACGGCGACGACATCGTCGTACTCTACGATTCACCTAAGGAGATTAAAGAAGAGACCGGCAGCGACGCATTCTATCCGGTCAACGTAGTGGCGGCGAGCCAGGACATGATCGACAACCGCCTGGATGAGCTGAAGGCGTTCCTGGACAGCTACAAGGCTACCGTTGATTTTCTGAATGAGGACGAGGGCGCCAACGCCGTGCTTGCCAAGGTTCTTGAGATGGACGAGGAGACAATCGCCGCCGCGCGCGAGCGCATCGACTACACCTACGACATCGACAAAGAAGCGACCGTAGAGACGCTTAACTGGGCGCTGCAGCTCGGCTACATTGACGAGATTCCAGCCGAGGAGGATCTGTTCTACACGGTTGAGTAGGATCTGGCGGACAGCGAGCAAGAAATGAAAGGACTCCTTTCCAAATGAAAAAGAATGTCATTCAATTTTTACAGGGGTGTGCCGGCATCGCCGGTATCCTCCTGCTATGGACTATCGCCTCAAAGACCGGCATTTTCGGCCGCATTGACCAAAAGTCGGCACAGCTACTATTGCCGATGCCGAATGTCGTCGCAGGAGAGCTGAGTGAAATGCTCAAAAGCGGTTACCTTCTCAGCAATATATGGGTCAGTATGCAGCGCGTTCTGATCGGTTTTGGCATCGCCGTCGCAGTCGGCCTTCCGCTCGGAATCCTGATGGGAATGAGCACGACGCTTCGCAATTGTCTCTATCCGGTGATCCGCTTTTTCTCACCAATCCCCGGAGTCGCCTGGGTGCCGCTCGCTATTCTGTGGTTTGGACTCGGCAACAACGCTGCGATCTTTATCATCGTGATGGGATCACTGTCTCCGATCATCGTGAATTCCCTGCAGGGCGTCCTGAATGTCAATCAGCAGCTGTACGACGTAATGCACATGATGGAGGCCAGCCATTGGCAGGTTATCGTGCACTGTATCGTTCCCAGCATCATTCCATATATTGTCTCCGGATTTAAGCTCGGGCTCGGATTTGCCTGGCGTGTCGTGATCGCCGCAGAGATGGTCGGCGTTCCGAAGGGCCTCGGCTATGTGCTGAGCGTGGGCCGCAGCCTTCTCGTTTGCATGCGTGCATGCAAACGACAAAAAATC
>CANQEB010000214.1 GCA_947594085.1 uncultured Lachnospiraceae bacterium
GGGCTTGGTGAGATGGATGCCCAGCAGCTTTGGGAGACGACGTTGAACCCGGAGACGCGTATCATGCAGCGCGTGGAGATCGAGGATGCGCGCATCGCGTCCGGTATCACACAGATGCTGATGGGTACGGAGGTGCCGCCGCGCAAGGCGTTCATCTATGAGCATGCGCAGGATGCACTGCTGGACATATAAATGGATTAAACCGAACGCCACAGAGGCAGGGACGTCTCCGGGTGGACGCCCCTATAGGTCCTTCCCGGAGACGTCCCTGCCGGCTGCGGCTGTGGATAGATGGTGTTACGGTTCAGACCAGGCCGAAGCATTTGCTGCGGTAACAAATTACTGATTTAGGAGAGTTTGGAAATGGACGGACAGATTATCAGAGCGGAATACTCGGATATTATGCAGAAGTCGTATATCGACTACGCGATGAGTGTTATCATTTCGAGGGCGCTGCCGGATGTGAGGGATGGATTGAAACCTGTGCAGAGACGGACACTCTACGACATGTATGAGCTTGGGATCCGCTATGACAGGCCTTACCGCAAGAGCGCGCGTATCGTCGGCGATACAATGGGTAAATACCATCCGCATGGCGACAGCTCGATCTATGAGGCGCTCGTCGTGATGGCACAGGATTTCAAGAAAGGCATGACGCTTGTGGACGGCCACGGCAACTTTGGCTCGATCGAGGGCGATGGGGCCGCCGCGATGCGCTACACGGAGGCGCGGCTTGAGAAGGTGACGCAGGATGCGTTCCTTGCCGATCTGGACAAGGATGTCGTAGACTTCGGTCCGAACTTCGATGAGACGGAGCGGGAGCCGATGGTGCTGCCGGTGCGCATTCCGAACCTGCTCGTGAACGGAGCGGACGGCATTGCGGTCGGCATGGTGACCTCAATTCCGCCGCACAATCTGGCTGAGGTGATCGATGCGGTCAAGGCGATGATCCGCAACAACAAGATCACGACCGAGGGACTGATGAAATATGTCAAGGGTCCGGACTTTCCGACTGGTGGTGTTATTGTGAACCAGGATGAGCTTCCGGCGATCTATGAGACCGGACAGGGTAAGATCCGCATTCGCGGCAGGGTGGAGGTCGAGAAGGCGAAGGGTGGCAAGGAGCGCCTCGTGATCACGGAGATCCCATACACGATGATTGGCGCGAACATCGGGAAATTCCTGAATGATGTGGCCGCTCTCATCGAGACGAAGAAGACGACGGACATCGTCGATATCTCGAACCAGTCCTCGAAGGAGGGCATTCGCATCGTGCTGGAGCTCAAAAAGGGCGCGGACATCGAACGCCTGAAAAATTTGCTGTACAAGAAAACGCGGCTCGAGGACACGTTCGGCGTGAACATGCTCGCGGTCGCGGACGGCAGGCCGGAGACGCTGGGCCTGCGGCAGATTTTGGAGTACCATGTGGACTTCCAGTTTGAGCTGGCGACGCGGAAGTACCGGAATCTGCTCGAGAAGGAGGAGAAGAAGAAGGAGATCCAGGAGGGCCTGATCCGCGCCTGTGACGTGATCGATCTGATCATCGAGATCCTGCGCGGCAGCAAGAGCCGCGATCAGGTGAAGGCTTGCCTCGTGGATGGCGTCACGACCGGGATCAAATTTAAGAGTGAGAAGTCGAAGAAGCTGGCGGCGCAGCTTCTGTTCACTGAGGCGCAGGCGAACGCGATCCTCGATATGCGCCTGTATCGCTTGATCGGCCTCGAGGTCGAGGTGCTGATGAAGGAACACGAGACGACGCTTGCGAATATTGCGCGCTACCAGGATATCCTCAACAATTATGATTCGATGGCAGCGGTCATCATCAAGGAATTAGATGCGTTCAAGCGAGAATTCTGCAGGCCGAGGAGGACCGCGATCGAGAATGCGGAGGAGATCGTGCTGGAGGAACAGCCGATCGAGGAAATGCCGGTCGTATTCCTGATGGACCGCTTCGGCTATGTGCGCACGATCGACGAGGCGACCTACGAGCGAAACAAGGACGCGGCGGATACGGAGCAGCGCTTTGTGATCCATTGCCTGAATACGGATCGCGTCTGCGTCTTCACGGATGCCGGCAAGGCGCATTTGCTCAAAGTGCTCGACGTGCCGTTCGGGAAGTTTCGCGATAAGGGCACGCCGGTCGACAACCTCTGCAATTACGACAGTGCCGAGGAGAATTTCGTCTCGGTAATGGCTCTGAATGATATCAAGGATACGGTGCTGACCTTCATTACAAAGCAGGCGATGGTGAAGCAGGTCGAGGGCTGCGAGTTCGATGTGGTGTCCAAGCGGACGATCGCGGCGACGAAGCTGCAGGACGGCGATGCCGTGCTCGAGGTGCATGCAGCGCCCGAACAAGCACATTTGGTGCTGGCGACAAGGGCCGGATATTTCCTGCGTTTTCCGGTATCGGAGATTCCGCTCAAGAAGAAGACCGCGATCGGTGTGCGCGGCATGAAGCTCGGCACAGGCGACGAGCTTGCAGGAGCTTATTGGCTGGAGGGCGGAGAGTGCCCGGAGGTGACATTCGCGGATAAGCCGGTGCATATCAACCGGCTGCGCATCGGCTCACGTGATTCAAAGGGGACGAAGGCGCGCTGAAGGCCTCCGGTTCTGGTCCATTGACGAGCTTTATAACTTCTTTGCCCGGCATTATTTGTCTGTTTTCTGAAAAAACGGTTAAACCCCGATTCCCTATAGCAGATGCTTGTAGATGCGAATTTCGGTAGATTGTGCCGGGCAAAAAAGTTCTTGTCAATTTAAAACTCCTGTTGTATAATAGCGGCATGCGGATATAGTTCATTGGTAGAACACCAGCTTCCCAAGCTGGATAGGCGGGTTCGATTCCCGTTATCCGCTCTCAAAAACGGCTTAAAACGGCCGTTTTTTTGTTTGACAAACCCGGACAAGTCAAATGTCGAATCGTATATTCGGCTTTGCTTTTTGCATATGCGGTGTGGCCGCATTATTGCGAGAATGTTACAAACATATTATAATATCAGTACTACATTTTATACTTTCATATCATCAAAGGAGGAAATTATGAAAAAGAAAATAGTTGCTTTCCTGCTGACTTGCGGCATGTGTATTCTCACCCTCGGGGGCACTGTGTTTGCTGAGGGAGAGGCGACGACGGAGGCGACTGCGGCAGAGGCAGCGACAGGGGAGCTTTCCGATGACATTTACAGCTTCCAGCTGAAGCTGGACGGGGATATTTACCAGTTTCCGATGAGCTGCGCCGATTTCATAGCGCTTGGATGGACGTATGCGGAGGATGAGGATACCGACATCTCCCCGTACAACTATAGCTCGTTCCGCTTCACCAAGGGAGACCTTGAGGCGTATGTAGATCTGTGCAACCTGGGACTCAACACGATGCCTGCCACACAGTGCTCAGTGGGCGGCATGTCGATCGATTCCTATCAGTTCGGGGATGCGCCGGAGACCGTGATTGAGTTCCCGAGGGGTCTCACCTTCAACGTCTCCACGCTGGACGATGTCAAGGCCGCGTGGGGTGAGCCGTCCGACACCTACGAGAGTGACCTTTACACAAAACTAACTTACGAGTACGATCTCTATCAGAGCATTGAATTCCAGATTGACAGTGAGACCGGCGTGATCGACAAGTTCGATATTGAAAATCTGGAGCAGGAAGAGGGCGCGAACGATGCGGCTGCGGCAGAGGTGAGCGGCGAGCCAACCGAGGAGGTGCTTGCGTACGAGGCGCCGACCGAGTTGGGAGATGACATTCGCTCCGGTATCGTGGAATTTGCGGGAGACCTGTACCAGCTCCCAGCGCCGGTGTCTGTGTTTATCGAGAATGGGTTTACGCTGAAGCCAGAAGATTCGGACTCCGTGGTTGCGGGTGACTATTTCGGTTGGTTCGAGATGATCAAGGACGGAAAGGAGTTCCGCGGGACCGCGGACAATTTGAGCCCTAATGCGACGACGATAGAGAACTGCTTTGTCACGAAGGTTGAGGCTGACAGCTACGATGCGGATCTTCCGCTCGCGCTTCCGGGCGGCATTTCCAATCACATGAGTGTGGATGAACTGATGCCGATCCTTGAGACGCTTCCGTACGAAGTGAGCAGTGATACCGACAACTACACCTACTACACAGTGCGTGAGGAAGGCAATTCTGGCTGGAGCATCAACATTACAGTGGAAAAAGAGGGCAATACCGTCACGTCGATTGAGTTTGAGAACCGTTGAATGAATCGGTTTTGTAGCTTTTTTGATGTTTTTCCACATAAAATGCTTGCAATTGCTAGAAAATAGTGCTATGATATTTTCGATTTTAATACTGATGTTGGATAGAAAGTGGGCCGTTCGGTCCACTTTCTTGTGTCACAGAGGAATTCGCGACGTCCCAAGGATGAGCGGCGAAGAGTTTCTCTGAGCCCGCATACTTTGATTATGGGTCGGATAGACCCTGTTGAGCGCGTTGGAGTTTCTCAGCAGAGAAACAGAAACGTGCTCAACGTTAAACC
>CANQEB010000215.1 GCA_947594085.1 uncultured Lachnospiraceae bacterium
CCAGTCCGTACGCCGCCGGGATCGCAAGAACCGTGGAAATAGCGGTCGCGCCGATCGCGATGATCGCGCTGTTCTTGAAGCCGCGCAGCGTATCGCTCGACGCGGAGATCTGATCCTTGAACGGCTCCAGCGTAAGGTCTCTCGGCCAAAGCGGCGTCGGAATCTCGAAAATTTCCACCTGCGTCTTCAGAGCCGTGACAACCATCCAGTAAAGAGGAAAGATAAAAATGACAAAAACTGCCGCGCCGAAAATAAATGCAAGGATTCTGCTGCGTTTTTCTTTTTTGCCCATCACATGATCTCCTCCTCTTCATTGATTAATTTGATGTAGAAAATACCCACGACGAGAAGGATCAGAAACAGCACATTGGCCGCCGCCGCGCCCTTGCTGAACTGAAATTCCTCGAAGGAAAGCCGGTACGCGTAGGTGGACACCAGCTCCGTCGAATTGATCGGACCGCCCTTTGTCATCACCCAGACAAGGTCGAACACCTTGAACGTGTACACAAAGCCCAGCGTCAGCACCGACATGATGGCCGGCTTGATCATCGGGATCGTGATCATAAACAGCGTCTGTACCTTGTTCGCTCCGTCCAGATTACAGCTCTCGTAAACGTCCGCCGGGATCGTCGTCAGCCCGGTGATCAGAAGCATCATGTTGAACGGAATGCCGATCCAGATATTCGCAACGACGATCGCGACCATCGCGGAACCCGGCTGGAGCAGCCAGTCCAGCGGCTTGTCAAAAATGCCAAGCGCCATCAGAAACTGGTTGATGATACCGCCGGAGCTTGCGAACATGAACTTGAAAAGAAGTCCGGCGACCGTGACCGGCAGCAGCCAGGAGATCATCGTCACGCCGCGGAAAAACGAGCATCCCGGAAACTTCTTGTTGAACAGAAGCGCCAGGCCGAAACCGATGATAAACTGAAAAAAGATCGAGCCGACCGTGAAGATCAGCGTGTTTACGATCGCTCTGCTCAGGATGGAATTTTTGTTTGTAAACAGCTCGATGTAATTCTGAAACCCAACAAATTTCTGATTTGCGGGCTGTGCAAACGTGTACACATCCACGTTTTTCAGACTCAAGATCAGGTTCTGGATCATCGGATACCCGATGAATACCAGCATATAGATTGCTGCCGGCAGCGCAAAGAGGAAGCCCATCTTCGCCCCACCGTTCAGTTTCCTTTGCCTTTTCATGTTCCGCCTCCCTCTAAGAAAAGGGTGCTCCCTTCGTTGCCTTTTGGAGCACCCTCATGCATTTTGCACACTCAGATCATGCTTTCACAGCTCCGGCCGCAATGCACCGGCCTGCGTCGTATGCCTTTGTCCACGCATATGTTTCATGCCTTGCTTACTCTACCGCTTCCACCGCTGCCTGCGTGTCCGCCGCCGCCTGCTCCGGCGACTTCGAGGAGGTCATAACCTGCTGGAAGCCCGTCTGGATTGCCGCGGAATAGGACGGCCAGGATGCGCTCGGTCCTCTCGGGATGGATGTCTCGATCTGGGTCAGGAAAGCCTTCTGAATCGGGTCATCGGTCCAGTAGGAGTCCTTCGCGGCCTCAGTCTTCGGAGGATAGGAGCCGTACTGCTTCATCGCCTCTACCATGACGTCTGTCTGATCATAGTACTGCAGGAACGCCTTCGCGCCGGACATATCGTCCTTGTTCACCACGCCCATGTTCTCGCCGCCGAGGATGGATGTTGCCTGTCCGGACTCCGCGTCCTTCTTCGGGAGCACGGTCACGCCGTAGTTGAGATCCGGAGCGTTTGCCTCGATGCCCGGGATCTGCCACGGACCGTTCTGCTGCATTGCAATATTGCCTGCCATGAAGTTATTGTTTACGTCAGACTGCGTCCAGTTCACACACTCCTTCGTCCAGGAACCTTCCTCGATCATCTCCTGCATCAGCTTGTAAGCGTCCACGCCGCTCTCGATATCAAGGTAGGAACCGCCAGCCGTGTAGATCCACTGCAGGCACTGGAATGTACCCTCATCGGTGTTGGTCGCCGCATTGCCGAAGCCATATACGCCATCCTTGGTCAGGGCCTTCGCCATCTCGCGGAAGTCGTCCCAGGTCGTGTTCTCATCCGGGTACGCGATGCCTGCCGCGTCAAACATATCCTTGTTGTAGTACAGGGCCGTGCAGTTCGTCGCAAACGGAATGCCGTAGTGCTTTCCGTCCATCATCGTGGACTCAAGCGGGCCCGCAATATACTCGTCCCAGTTGATCTCCGCATCGGAGACGTCACCGAACAGGCCGAGCTGAATGAACGAAGCCATGTCGCAGCCGTCAAGAATTACGATATCCGGCACCTCACCGGAAGCGATGCCGAGTGTAAGCTGCTTCTCATAGTCCGCGAACGGAACGTACACATGAGAGGCGGTGAACTCATCCTGAGATGCGTTGAACCCCTCGATCAGGCTCTCCATCATTGCTTTTTGGGCATCTGTCTCAAAGTAATCCCAGATGACAACTTCTTTCTTCTCTGCCGCCGATGCCGAACCAACCGTCATCGCGCACATGGCTGCTGCGACAAGACCTGCCGACAACACTTTTTTGATGTTCATAAAATGTCCTCCTTTAATCATAAGTTTTCAGTTCCTATTGCTGAGCTTATTATAAAGGAGGACATTCTCTTGCGTAATTCTAATAATTTAAGAATGGTGGACATATTTAAATCAATTTTTCTGGAACCCCGCCGCGATCTGCTCCGGCGTCGCCTCGTGGGACACGAGCTGATACAGACCGTCCGTCAGCTTCTGCGACACGGATGCCCACTGTGGAATTGAGGTTCTGGTGATCGCCGTGTGCATCTGCTGTTCAAACACCTTCAGCTTTTCATTTTCGGCTGCGCTCTTCTGTGCCGCAGAGATCTTTGCCGGAAGGACACAGGCCTCCCGACAGAAATCCGTCAGCGCATCTGCCTCCATGCAGAAGCGCAGAAACGCAAGCGCTCCTTCCAGATTTTTTCCTTTCAGTATCCCGATATTTTCTCCGCCAACCACCGCATTGTTCTTCTTTTTTCCGGGAATCGGAATAATGCCATAGTCAATGCCGGCTTCGTCGATCGCTGGGAAGGCCCACGGGCCATTCTGTATGATCGCAGCCCGGCCCTCGATAAATTCGATCGAGAGGTCCGTCTGCGTCAGGTTGATACAATTCCCGGACATACTGCCGTCCTCCAACAGCGACTGCAGAAACTCAAACGCCTCCTTTGTCGCCTCACCGCCGAGATTCTGCGGATCCTCGCCGGCCGCCAGAATCCAGGGAAGAATCTGGAACGCCCCCTGCTCTGCCGCAATTCCGCACATCGCGAAACCGCTTCTGTCCGCTTTGGTAAGCACACGCGCGACCTCCCTCAACTCCTCCCATGAGGTCGGAGGCTGTAATCCCTTTTCCTCCAGAAGTTCCCTGTTGTATATGAGAGCCGTGCTGTTGCAGTTGAAGGGAATCCCGTAATATCGTCCCTCGTAAGTCAGCGTGTCCACGATCGACCCATAGTACTCCTCGGTCATATTCCACTGTTCTGCCTGCTCTGTGATATCCTCGAACAGGCCAAGCTGGATGAGGGCAGGCATATCCGGATTGTCCAGGATCGCCATGTCCGGAAGCTCGTTCTCCGTGTAAGCTGAGGACAGACCCTTGTTAAACCCGGTCATCGGGACGTACTCCCAGGATGCCCGGTACTCATTCTGCGACTGGTTGAAGTCACGTATCAATGTATCCAGCCCATCTCTCTGGGCCTGCGTCTCATAATAGGCCCAGATCTCGATATTTTCGATCTCTCTGTCCTCCTTTGGATATTCTCCCTGCCCCTCTTTTCCACATCCGCATAATAGGGCCAGGCTCAAAAACAATATCACAACTCCTGCTTTCTTCATTTCCTATTCCTCCGTACTCAGGCATACAAACAGTCGCGTCCATTCCGCGTCATACGGCCGAGAATAAACGAAACGCCACCCTTTATATGCCCTGCCTGCCGGATGTTATGTTCTCATGCTGTCATCACTTCGTCTGCCGATAATCTCCCGGCGATATACCCACTTCTTCCTTGAAAACCCTGTTAAAATATTTGGGATCATTGTAGCCGACTTCATTTGCTATCTCGTAGATCTTCTTGTCGCTTCCCTTCAGCAATCTCTTCGCGTGACTGATGCGAAACTGCTTCAAAAACGTCGTAAAATTCAGTCCCATCTCTTTGTTGAACAGTGCGCTTAGATACTCCGGCGTGATCTCCAGATGATCCGCCAGCATCTCCAGCGAGATATTTTCCATGTAATGTTCCCGGATATAATTGATCGCACGGCGGATCGTATAATTCCGGATATCTTCCCGCTTGTCCTTTGACGCAAGGACAAGCTCGACCGCCTTCTGCAGACATTTCTCCAGCGTTCCAATCGTGACCGCGTCTGAGACAGCCTTCACCAGATCCCGGCTCTGAATCTGCCTGG
>CANQEB010000216.1 GCA_947594085.1 uncultured Lachnospiraceae bacterium
GAAAGTGGCAAAGGAGATGGCGAAAGGCTGTGCGACGGCGCTTCCGGCCGGGGTGAATTTTACCCTTCATACACACTATGGGACATCGTGTGAGCTTTTGCTGTTTCACAAGGGTGAGGATGAACCATACGCTGTGCTGCCGTTTCCAGAGGCATACCGGATCGGGGATGTCTACTCGATGATCGTGTTTGGCCTGAATATAGAAGACTTTGAGTATGCATATCGGATTGACGGGCCTTGGGCGCCCGAAAAGGGAATGCGTTTTGACAAGAAACATATTCTGCTCGATCCATATGCCAAGGCGGTGACCGGACAACGGCACTGGGGCGAGCAGCAGGAGCGGGATTATCACGCGCGGGTCGTGAAGGATGAGTTTGACTGGGGTGACATGCCGCAGTCGAAGCGTGAGATGAGTGATCTCGTCATCTATGAGCTGCATGTGCGCGGTTTTACGATGCACGAGTCGTCTGGAGTGAAGCACAGGGGTACGTTCGCGGGCCTTCGGGAAAAGATTCCTTATCTGAAGAAGCTCGGGATCAACGCGGTCGAGATGATGCCGATTTTTGAGTTCGATGAGACGAGAAACGCGCGCGAGGTGGATGGAAAGACGCTGTTGGAGTACTGGGGTTACAATACAGTCGGCTTTTTTGCGCCGAACACGAGCTACACGGCAGCCGAGGAGTACAACAAGGAAGGCACGGAGCTCAAGGAGCTGATCCGTGGGCTTCACAAAAATGGCATTGAGGTCATCCTGGATGTCGTGTTCAATCACACCGCGGAGGGCAACGAGTACGGGCCGTCGTTCAGCTTCAAGGGCTTTGACAACAAGATTTACTATATGCTGACGCCGGACGGAAATTATTACAATTTCAGCGGTTGCGGCAACACGCTCAATTGCAATCACCCGACGGTGCAGCAGATGATTCTCGAATGTCTGCGTTATTGGACGGTCAATTACCGTGTGGACGGCTTCCGCTTTGATCTGGCGAGCATCCTCGGGCGCAATCTGGACGGCTCACCGATGGACAATCCGCCGCTTCTGAAGACGCTGACATTTGACCCGGTGCTCGCGAACGTCAAGCTGATCGCGGAGGCGTGGGACGCGGGCGGCATGTATCAGGTCGGCAGCTTCCCGGCGAGCCGTCGCTGGGCGGAGTGGAACGGCAGATACCGCGATGTGGTGCGCGGCTTCCTGAAGGGAGACAACTGGGAATCCTGGGCGGCTGCCTGGAGCATCGCCGGATCCGGGGACATGTACGGCGGATACACACCGGACGACAATACGACGTACGCGGGCTACAATTCCTGTGTGAATTTCCTGACCTGCCACGACGGGTTCACGCTGTACGATTTGTATTCCTACAACGGTAAGCACAACGAGGCCAACGGCTGGGGCAACACGGACGGCTCGGACAACAATCGAAGCTGGAACTGCGGAGCGGAGGGCGAGACCGATGATCCGGAGGTCCTGAAGCTTCGCTATCGGATGCTCCGCAACGCATGTGCTGTGCTGATGTGCAGCCGCGGGACACCGATGTTCCTCGCGGGGGACGAGTTTGGCAACACACAGCACGGCAACAACAACTGCTATTGTCAGGACAACGAGTTGTCGTGGTTGGACTGGACTCTGTTGGAGAAGAACCGCGAGCTGTTTGAATTTTTCCGCTTCATGATCGACTACCGTCATAGACATGTGATTATCCGCAAGAAGCTGCCGGATGCGGTCTGCGGCATGGATCCGATTCATGCGCATGACGTACATCCGGAAATTACGAATCTTCCGGAGAATACCCGCACGTTCTCGATCAGCTTTGCCGGGTATGACGCGGAGCGCGGTGCGGATGACCTGGTGTATATTTCAATTAATACATACTGGGAGGATGTGGCAATCACGCTTCCGCCTCTGTCCGGAGCGATGCACTGGCACTTGAGTGTTGATACCTACGGGGACGAGCAGGGCCGGTATACGTACCCGGAGAAAGACGAGATTCGTGTCGATGGGACCTACACGCTGCGGCCGCGGACGGTTGCCGTGTTCACAGGAAAGCAGATTGCAGGATAAGTGTTCAGCCATACTATGCCGCAGACGTTCACCCGTGGGAGTTTATGTCTGTGACATAGATGTGCGGAAATTAAAAAATATGTTGCAAAAACTTTACTTTTTGGTTAAAATATAGTTGTATAAGGGAATCGGCGACGGCTGCCGCCGGAAAATATGAAAAAACAAGTTCAGGGATGGAGATATGCCCTGCTATTTGTGTTGATGTTTGGATGGAGCGTCGGTTTGGTCGGCTGTGCCGGGCGCACGAAGGTCTATACGGCCGGAGTGCAGGTGCAGGAGACACAAGGAATGTCGGATGTTCTGACGGAGACGATCGAGACACCTGGGCTGCCCGAGGCGGACGATTCGGAAGAATACACAGGCTCTGTGGGAGAAGCCCCCGAATTGTCGGGAGGCGAATCCAAGTCTGCAGAAGAAGCTGAATTGCTGGGAGGAGAATCCAAGTCCACAGGAGGATTTGAGCCGTCAGGATATGTGTATGTCTGTGGTGCGGTGATGAATCCCGGCGTGTATCCGATTCATGAGGGAATGCGTGTCTTCGAGGCGCTTGAGCTGGCTGGGGGCTTTTCGCAGGACGCAGACAGAGAATGGCTGAATCAGGCGGAGCTTCTGCAGGACGGGGAACGTCTCTATGTATATACGCAGGAGGAGACGCAGGCAATCACCGAGAGCCTGCGATCGGACGGGCAGGCAGACAGCTCGATTCTGTGGGCAGAGAATGCTGGATCGGCAGGGAGTATCGGAGAAGGCAGTATTGCAGAAGATACCGAGACGCCGGGCGATATCAGCTCAGATGGTGCAGGTGGATCACAGTCGGATGGGCAGAAGGTGAACCTGAACACGGCAGACCGCGACCAGTTGAAGACGCTTCCGGGGATTGGAGACGCGAAAGCGGATGCGATTGTCCAGTACCGCGAAGCACATGGGGCTTTTGGCTCCATCGAGGAGATTCAGAATATATCAGGGATCAAGAGTGGTGTATTTTCAAAGATCAGAGATCTGATTACCGTGTAAGGATAGAACAGCAACAACCGCAATAAAGGAGAGAGAGCATGGCTAAGAAAGTATTGGTAGTAGACGATGAGAAGTTGATCGTAAAGGGAATTCGTTTCAGTCTGGAGCAGGATGATATGGAAGTGGACTGTGCGTATGACGGTGAGGAAGCCGTGCGTATGGCGAAGGAGAAGGAGTACGACATTATTCTTCTGGATTTGATGCTTCCGAAGCTGGACGGACTGGAGGTCTGCCAGCAGATCAGAGAGTTTTCGGATGTGCCGATTGTCATGCTCACCGCGAAAGGCGAGGACATGGATAAGATCCTGGGTCTGGAGTACGGCGCGGACGATTACATTACGAAGCCGTTCAACATTCTGGAGGTCAAGGCGCGCCTGAAAGCGATCATTCGCAGGACGTCCCAGAAGGCGGCGGCCGAACCGAAGGGCAAGATTGTCGAGGTCGGAGATCTGACGATCGACTGCGAGGGCCGCAGGGTCAGCATCGCCGGCAAGGAAGTCAATCTCACGGCGAAGGAATTCGATGTGCTCGAGCTTCTCGTCTTCAATCCAAATAAAGTATACAGCAGGGAAAATCTCCTGAACATCGTGTGGGGTTACGAGTATCCGGGCGACGTCAGGACTGTGGATGTACACATCCGGAGACTGCGCGAGAAGATCGAAGCGAACCCGAGCGAGCCGAAGTATGTACATACGAAGTGGGGCGTGGGGTATTATTTTCAACATTGATATGTGAAGTCTCCAGGGGTAAAGCTATAATACAGACAATACAGGAGAGGAGGGATACAGATGCTGGATATCGGAAAAATACGGGAAGGGGTCCATGCGATTGCGGAGGAATATCCGATCAAAAAAGTAGAACTGTTTGGTTCCTATGCAGACGGAACAAACAAAGAAGGAAGCGATGTTGACATTCTGGTGGAATTTATCACAGCGACAGTGTCCCTGCTGACCCTGAATGCTTTGAAGTACCGGTTGGAGGAGCTGCTTCACACAGGTGTGGATGTGGTGCATGGTCCGCTAGAGAGTGGCGCGCTGATTACACTTGGAAAGGTGGTGCCGCTTTATGAATCACGGGGATGAGCAGCTGATCAAAAAGATTGTTCAGGAGATAGAGATAGCATCCAATATGATGCGTGGGAAGTCTCTGGAGGATTTTACGGATGACGAAATGCTCAAAAGGGCAGTCTGCATGACGGTGATCAATATAGGGAACTGGTAAAAAATGTGACAGATGAGACCAGACAGAAAAACAGTCAGATCCCATGGAAAGAGGTGGCCGGCTTCAGGGATATTGCCGCACATAAGTATCAGACTTTGAAAATGGGGGACGTATTTCAGACAGTTACTTCTGATTTTGAGGAATTAAAGCAACTG
>CANQEB010000217.1 GCA_947594085.1 uncultured Lachnospiraceae bacterium
CCGGCAGCGACTCAAACAGCTCGGACATCATCCAGAGCAAAAACGTCGCGTACATCGTCGGATACTGGATCAGCTCCCGGCAGTCGAGCACCTGGATCGTCCCCCGGCCGGTATTGTCCGTGCAGAGCCAGTCTCCGATGTTCAGCGCCGGCTCGCCGAAGAACAGATCGCCGCCCTCGGCTTCGAGCGCCATCACGGAGCGGAGCACCGCGCCGAGGCTCTTCTTCGAGATGTTGCCGTATTTCAATGTATATTCCTTCGCGTTCTCTCCCACGTACTGCAGCATGGAACGCAGATCCTTGGAATCGATCAGCAGAAGACCCTCGTCGTCCGCGATCCGAAAGATCACCGTGAGGATGTCGGCCTGCGTGTCGTTCAGGCCGAGGATGCGGCCCAGAAGCAGCGGCCCCATCTCGGAGATCGTCGTGCGAAGCGGAAGCCCTCCCTTGCCGTACACATCCCAGAAGCAGGTCGGGTACGCCTTGAAATCAAAGCCAAGCTGAGCAAGCCCCATGCCAGTCACTCGCTTGTCCACGTTCTCATTTGACGCACCGGGACAACACATACCTGCCAGATCGCCCTTCACATCGGCCAGAAACACCGGCACGCCGCAGTCGCTGAACGACTCAGCCAACACCTTCAGCGTGACCGTCTTGCCGGTACCCGTCGCCCCGGCGATCATCCCGTGGCGATTCGCCATCTTCGGAAAAATGCACACCGGCTCATCCCCGGCTTCACCTACTAAGATCTTGTTCTCCCAATACATTCCTGCACCCTCCTTCTGCTTCCGTCAAATAATAATTATTGTATCATCTTCGTTTTCAGAAAACAACCCTGCATTTCAATCCAGATAAGGAGGCTGATAAAGTCAGAACCACCGGTTTGACCGATGGTTCTGACTCGTCTACGCCTTCTTGAGGAATCCTATCCCAAGCGGATAAGGACCGGTGTGCACGGCGATCCCCGCGCCGATCTGATACAGCCGGATCTGATCCACATCCAGAACGCCGCGGAATCTTTCTTTGAGTTTTTCCAGGAAGGCTTCCGCCTCCGGGATGTCGTAGCCGTAGCCCACATCCACCACATAATCCGCCATATTCTCCCCGGCGGCGAGGAGGGATTTCATATGGCTGTCCAGCAGGTTCATCACCGCCTCCAGGGACCTCTTGCGGCTCCTCGAAAGTCCGGATGGGAAGATCTCGCCCTCCTTCAGCGTGATCAGCGGCCGGATCCCCAAGATGGAGGCCGCGACGCCGGCGAGCTTTCCGATCCGCCCTCCATGCTTCAGGTATTCCACGTTCCCCACCGTGAAGAAGATCCTGCCCGTCTCACGGATGCTCAGAAGACGCTTTATGGCTTCCTCGTAGGGCACGCCCTGATCCCGCAGCTTTACCGCCTCCAGCACGTACATGCCCTGCAGCACCGTATTGATCGTGGAATTGATCACCTCGATCTTCGCGTCCGGGTAAGTCTCCAGCAAAATGTTCTTCGCGTTCATCGCCGCCTGACAGGAACCGCTGAACTTCTCGGTAATGCAGATGCAGATGATGGGGATCCCCTGCCTCACATATTTCTCAAAGGAATTGATATAGTCTTCGATCGACGGAAGGGACGATTTCGGAAAGACGACGTTCTCCTGCTCCACCATCAGATCGTAAAATTTCCGTATGGGCATCTCTGAAATCTCTTTATAGTAAGTCTTCTCGTCAAACGAGACGTAGAAGGGAACCACCTCTACTCCTTTGTCCTTCGCCAGCTGTTCCGGCAAATCGCATGAACCGTCGCTGATAATCTGATACATAAATTTCCCTCGCCTTTTCTCGTGCAGCAAACCGCATAATTTGGTTTCTGTGTTTTTATTATGTAGTTTATTTTACTACATACAGAGAAATTTGCAAGTCCTTTCTAATGCTACGGTCTCGTGTACTGCCGCAGAAAAGAAAACTGTACCGAATTGTCGTTGGCAAACAGGCGAATTGGTTTCCCGCTTGCGCCGTAAATCCGGACTGTGAGGGAGGCCATCCCGTCGATGTAGAAGATGCCCACGGAGCCCTCCTGCAGGTAGGTGAAGGCATACGTCTCCCCCTGCTGCAGATTGATGTCCGTCTCGGTCACCATCGTGCTTCCCTCGTTAAAGAGAAGCTGCAGCTTGTTGTCGGCCGGCGAGATGGAGATCAGCTTGTTCGTATCCGCCTCTCCATCATAGTCGAAGCTCAGACCGAACGATCCCTCGCCGGTATATTGGAACTTGCCGGAGAGCAGAAAGCTCTCGTAACAGGTGAATGCGCTGGTATAGCTGTAGCCGGAACCGGCCTCGACTGCGGCTTCGTCGCCCTCCACGGGAAGCGCCTGCTCCTCGGAGAACTGCGCGGCGATCTCGTCCACCGGCGCCAGAACTAGCCCGCCATCGTCCTTTTGGACGATCTTCTGAACGGCAAGATTCCCCGCCCAGGCAGAAACCGTCGTGAGGGATGTAGGCGATTCTGATCTCCTCGCCCAGCCGACCATGTAGGCGTTCTCCCCGTCCTCTATGTGTTTCGCGGCGTAGAACAGCTTTCCGTCCAGGCGTTTCGGTTCGCCATAAGGTCCGTAGGGTGCATCAGAAGAAGCGTACCAGAGCGTGTCGTCCTGCGCGGAATAGCTGATGTACCAGGTATCGCCGATGCAGAAGATATCGCTGCACTCCAGATTCCAGAAGCCGCCGATCGAGTCGGTAAAGATGATTCCGTCGTAGGTGACGTTCTGCAAATCTTCGCTGAGCGTATATTTCAGGATCCGCGCCACCCCGTCCTGGGAGGCCGTCACCGTCATCGTGATCGTCCCGCTCTCCGGGTCATAATATGCCTGCGGATCCCGAAAATCGTTCTTCTGGCCGAGCTCGTCGGGCGGTGTGATATCCCACCCGGTCATTTTCTCAAAGTTTGTCGGGCTGTCCCCGGAGGCCACCATGATCTTCTCCTTGTATTCCTCGGTGTCCGTATGCCCGGTATAGAAGAAATAATAGGTTTCCCCGACCTTCACCACCGATCCGGTTCCGATCCAGTCGTCTTGTCCTCCCTCCCACGATGCTTCCAGCACCGGATCGTCCAGTTCCGTGTACGACACGAAATCGGTGGTCGTCGCCAGATATATTGAGTGGTGGTAGGAGTCTCCCTGTTCCTTCAGATAATAAATATAGTAAACGCCGTCCTCATAATACGGCATCGGATCTCCCACATAAGGCTGGACGAAGCCGTCTATGGCGGGGAGAAAGAACGTGCTGTAGCTGTAGGAAGATTCCTGCTCCTTCGCCGACGTGATCTCGGAAAAGTCTTTCTCCTCTGCGGCATCCGCCCCGTAACAGCTCAAAGGCGCGCCGACGGACAGACAGAGCGCCAGGGAGCAAACCAGTATTCTGTTTCGTCTTCTTACCATAAGATTTCCTCCTCGTTCAAGCCGCAATTCATACCTGCCGCCATACGGCTTTGCGGTTTCAGCATCATACGGCGGCAATGTCGTCGGCTGTTCCATAAGAGAAAAAGAGACTGCCGGAAACGATTTTTGTGCCATTATCCATTTCCAACAGTCTCAACTCTCTTCCCGGCTGAATTCCCGCCGGAGCGTATCAGCCGTCTGTATGCCTCACTCTGCCGTTTCAGCTGCGGTCAGCTCTGTACCAGCTTCTGTCTCAGCCTCCGCCCCAGCTTCCGCAGGCGCAGCGTCGCCCGATACCAGAATATCCGACACACTGTATTTCTCCGCGATCTCCGCAACCGTGCCGTTCTCGGTCAGGGTGGCAAGCGCCTCCTCGACCGTGTCCCTCATCGCCTTGTTGTCCGTGCTGAACGCGACGCCGCACAGGCCGTTATCCTTCAGAGCTTCCGGAAGGATCGCATAGCCCTCCGTCGCACCCACATAATATTTCGCAACGCCGGCGTCCTCTACAATTGCGTCCACATTGCCGTTGATCAGCGCCATGAACTCATTCGTCGTGTTCGCGAACTGCCAGATCCGGTCGAACGTTGCGCCGAGCTCCTCCTGAGCCCCGCCCTCGCTGATCAGATCCAGGGAAGAGCTCGAGGACTGTACGCCCACTACCTTTCCGGCCAGATCCGCCAGACTCGCGATCCCGGAATTCTCCTTCGTCAGGATCACCGTACCGCTGTTCATATACGGAGACGTCCAGGCGTAATTAGCCTCACGTCCTTCGATCGCGTATGCACTCCAGATGCAGTCGATCTCGCCGGACGCCATCACGTCGTCCCTGGAATCCCACACGAGCGGAGCCGGTATGAATTCCCAGCCTTCCAGCTCGGCGACCGCCTTCGCCAAATCTACGTCGAAGCCCGTGTACTCGCCGTCCTCATTCATATAGCTGTACGGCGGGAACTCCGCGTCGAAACCAACCTTGAACGTTCCCTCCGCGAAGCACAGGGTGGAAACTGCCAT
>CANQEB010000218.1 GCA_947594085.1 uncultured Lachnospiraceae bacterium
CCAGATTGGACAGATTCAAAACGTCATACAGAGCGGTGTTGCCGCCCACCTCGGCGCGCCCCTCGACGATCATCTGCAGGTTGAATTCCCGGCTGTAGTTGCCGCTGATCAGGTAACCCATCGGCATTCCCATCGTGACGGTGCGGTGGCCGTTGCAGAACTGACGGTCGTCATACTGCTTGAACACCCAGCCCATTGAGTGGTCTTCGATCGAGAAAGCGTAGATGATTGCGGCTCCGCCCTGGATGTCGCGGCGCAGGAACTCGTCGAAATTGTCCTTGTAGATACATTTTCCGGAGATCGCGCAGTTGAAGCAACCGAGGCAGCCGCCGGAGAACGGATACTCGCGGATGTTGACGACGCGGCTGGTAAGCGGTAGCACGGCCCGGAAGCGCGCGATCATATTTTGCAGCTGTGCGTCTTCTGGGCGGCAGTCCGTGACGATGACGACATCCTTGCCGCGTATGCTGTGTTTTGTATGTCGGGCGGCGCTGGGTTCTGCTGCTTTCGAATCTATGGTCGAAGCATCGGCGGACGACGAAGTAGAGGCTGCGGTATTGCAGTCAGGAATATGCGCGGATATATGTGCGGCCGCTTCTCCCGGTGTCGGCAGCGGCTCGTAGCTGTCATTTTTCATGCACCAAAGCACGTAGGCGAAGAACTTCCGCGCGTCGTGTCTGCCCTTCTCTGTCAGCAGATCGTCCATATCGGCGGACAACCCGCGGATGAATTTCATTCCCAGATCCTGGCAATTGTCTTGGATGTAGCGGTGTGCCGTGACGTCATAGAAATGCTTAGAGGTTGTGAGCTGCGTCACAAATTTTCCGGACAGATTGATGCCAGACTCCTTCATCAGCGCGATGAAATGGTGAAGCTGACTCGGCGCGATAAATGTGTAGACCGGATAGGAGAACAGGATCAGATCTGCTGCCTCAAGCTCCTTCGCCGCAGCGGAAAAATCCCTCACATAAGCGCGGATGCGTTGCCCTGCGTGCAGGATAGTAAATCTGTGCTGCGGAAACTGCTTCTCCAGATACAGAACCGTCTGTAGCGTGATACTGTAGCTTCCCTTCGGACTTCCGTTGATGACAAGAATATTCATAACTCTTTCCCTTTCCCCAATTGATTTTGCAGATTCTATTTGCAGAGGCTGCTATTCTGCTTAATCGTTTTGTTTTTGATGACATAACTTTCATGTCAATAAATTCATTTTAATTATAACATACCCTGCTATTTCGTCAATAAAGTCAAGATATGTTTCATAATATTTTTAATAAATAATTTATGGATAATATAAATACAATATGATATATTAGAGACGTTACTGATAAAAACATAGTGACAGAAAGGAGGGATAGCCATGATGCAAACCTTTGTGTCATTTCTGGTTGCCGTCGCGGCTGGTGTGGTGTGTCATCTCATCAGCAAATGGCTGGACGGCGACAGATAATCGGTAATCAGCCTGCGGCTTTAAGCTCTGCCGCGTAAAAAGGGAATAGAAAGTCCCCGGAACCAACCCTTCCGGGGACTTTCGCATGTGACAGATACAAACTTTGTGTCATTTGTCGCTTTATATTCTAACATAGTCAGGACGAGAGTTCAACGCTTCATTTCTTAAAAAAGAATGAAGCAAAAGTGATTCAAGTTTTACATTTCTCCCAGCGGCCTGATCTTCTGGCGGTAGATGCGCCGGAACAGGATCAGTGATACCGCGATCGACATGATCTCGGCGATCGGGAACGCCCACCACACGGCATCGAGGCCGAAGGTCAGGGCCAGTGCGAGCGCGCAGGGCAGCAGCACCAGCAGCTGTCGGCAGATGGATACGATCAGGCTGTACACGCCGTTGCCGAGCGCCTGAAAGACGGAGCCGATGACGATGCAGAACGGCGCGAACAGGAAGCTGTAGCTAATGGTGCGCAGCGCCTTGCAGCCAATTGAGAGCATTTCGTCGGACGCCTCGAAAAAGCCGAACAGGATCTCCGGGATCGTCTGGAACGCGAGCAGGCCGAGCATCATCATGCAGAACGCGGCTACGCTGCCGATTTTGACGGCGTCCGTGATTCGCTTTTTCTGTCGCGCGCCGTAATTGAACGCGATGATCGGCACGATGCCGTTGTTCATGCCAAAGACCGGCATGAAGAAGAAGCTCTGGAGCTTGAAGTACACGCCGAACACTGCGGCCGCCGTCGAGGAGAACATCAGCAGGATTTTGTTCATGCAGAACGTCATGAGCGAGCCGATGGACATCATCAGGATGGAGGGCACGCCGACCACATAGATGGTCTTGACCGTGGGCCAGTGGAAGCGCATCTTCTTTATAGAAAGCTCAATCTCCTTATTCTTACGGAAGTTGAAGTACAGCCCGAGGAGCATCGCGACGATCTGGCCGAACACGGTCGCGGCGGCGGCTCCGGCCACGCCCATCTTCGGGAAGCCGAAGTAGCCGAAGATCAGGATCGGGTCGAAGATGATATTGAGGATCGCTCCCGTGCCCTGCGTGATCATCGTGTAGAAGGTAAGGCCCGTAGCCTGCAGCAATCGCTCCATGTTCACCTGCATGAAGACACCGATCGAGAGAATGCAGATGATGCTCATGTACTGGAAGCCGTATTCGCGGATCTGGGGGTCTGGAGTCTGCGCGGCGAAAAACAGGCGCGAACCGAAGATGCCGACCAGCGCGAACACGAAATAGCTGCACAAGGTTAGAAGAATGCTGTTGTTCGCAGCCTTGTTCGCCTGCTCGTAATTCTTCTCGCCAAGGCTGCGTGAGAGCAGCGCATTGACGCCGACGCCCGTGCCGGAAGCCACCGCGATCATCAGGTTCTGGATCGGGAAGGCGAGCGATACCGCGGTCAGTGCGTTCTCATTGACGCGGGAGACGAAAATGCTGTCTACGACGTTGTACATCGCCTGCACGAGCATCGAAAGGATCATCGGAAGTGACATCGTCAACAGAAGCTTCGGGATCGGCATGACGCCCATCTTGTTCTCTTCTCTCGGCATTTCGGTAAATTCGTTTTCCATATAAATCGGGGCCCCTTTCTTTTATTTTTGTCAGGAAAATGTATTAAGAAAAAGATTGCTTACAGCGAAGAACGGCCAGCGCCGGAATACCGCTTGCAAAATCATAGAAAATTATGTAAAATAGCGGCACTTGCTATTGTATAAGGAATAAAAAATCTTGTCAATTGTTTTTATAATATACCTTGTATTTATCAACTTTACGATATATACTATAAATAAAGAAAAGGAGGTGTCTGTTATGGCCGTTAAAGCTCTGAATTTTAAAATGGATGAGACAGAGATTCTTGACATGAAGAAAGTTGCGTCCGTGTTCAACATGACAGTGACAGATGTTGTGAAGGAGGCTGTGAAGGAATATCTCACGAAAATGAAAAGCGATCCTTTTTATCGACTTACTGTAAATGTAGAAGATGCTTCCGCCGAGGAATCCGCCGAGATTCTTGAGGAGATCGAGGGACTTTCCGATGAGGATTTGACAATTGCTTCCGTGAAACGTTTTACAGTATAATCGGAGGAGTGCAATGGCGTATAAGAAACTTATTTATGAAATTGAGTATACAAGGGCGGCGGAGAGGTTTTTTCGAGCACATGAGAATGTCAGGGGTCAATATGAGGACGCAATCAGGGAGCTTCTCACAGGGGAACATCCTGAGAAAATTAATGTGAAACGAATAAAAGGTAAAAGGAACGAATATTACAGAATACGATTGGGAGAATGGCGTGTTATTTATGGGATCATAAATAGGAAAATTGTTGTTATCACGACATTACTTGCAGGATCCCGCGGGGATGTATACAAGAAAATGGATGGATTAAGATAAAGTTTGAAGCTGTTCGCTTTTTGAACGGAGCTCATACAATCAGACAAGTAGGAGGAAATGAAAGATGCAGATTTATGACGAGCTGGTGGCTCGCGGGCTGATCGCCCAGGTGACGGATGAAAAAGAGATCAGGGATTTGGTGAACAACGGAAAGGCAACGTTCTACATCGGCTTCGACCCGACGGCGGACAGCCTGCATGTGGGGCATTTCATGGCGCTGTGCCTGATGAAGCGCCTGCAGCAGGCCGGGAACAAGCCGATCGCGCTGATCGGCGGGGGCACGGCGATGATCGGCGACCCGTCGGGCAGGACGGACATGCGCCAGATGATGACGAAGGAGACGATTCAGCACAACGGTGACTGCTTCAAGAAGCAGATGAGCCGCTTCATCGATTTCTCGGATGGAAAGGCGCTGATGGTGAACAACGCCGAGTGGCTGCTGGATTTGAATTATGTGGACGTCCTGCGTGAGGTGGGCCCGCATTTCTCAGTGAACCGCATGCTGACCGCGGAGTGCTACAGGCAGAGGATGGAGCGGGGCTTGAGCTTCCTCGAATTCAACTACATGATCATGCAGAG
>CANQEB010000219.1 GCA_947594085.1 uncultured Lachnospiraceae bacterium
TTTTCCTGTGCCGCGCGCAGCTTCTTCAGGGCTTTTTCCAAATCCTCAGCCGTCTCAATCGTCTTGCTGACCGTTTTCTTCTGATCTGCCATCGTAATACCTCCTGTTTCATTTATGGTTTTCTTGCTGTACTCAACATATCACTTTGATAAATTTTTGTCAATATAAAATCGCACAAAATACTCACCAACTTGCTCTGCAATAAAATCGTACAAAATCCATAGCGACCTTCTCTACAACATAAAAGGCCTTCGGAACCGGCATATCACACCGGCTTTCCGAAAGCCCTCCTGCTGCACAGACTACTGGCCTGTCGCAGACCGCTTATTACACTCACTTATCTTTTATTCTGCTTTCTCAATATCTATCAGTACACCTTCAACCATGTAAAAATCCGGGTAGAGATTAATTATCTTCATCTTCACGGTCACAGTGTCTCCATACTTAAGATCTTTCGTTTTCTCCAGAAATTCCTCGTCTGTGAGATATTGCAGCTCCGGATATTCCGGATATGACTGCGCCGTAAAGAGCCAGTCGTCCCCCGTCCAGTCTTCTTCCCTCGTCACGGATACATCCTGCTCTGCGGGCGTTTTGTTCTCATCCAGCGTACATTGCCCCAGAGTCCCGGTCAGCTCAATGTCCCTTCCCGCATATTTGAGAAGTAATGCTAATGAATCATCTGTCGTCTCCAATTCACTTTCTAGTTCTGCCTCAAACTCCTCTACCGTGCGGACGATGACCTCCATAGCCTCGGTCTCCGTCGCAGAGGTTCCCTCTGATGCCGGCAATTCGGTCAACGGCTCTTCCGTCCCGGCCGCGGAAACTTCCTCTGATGCCGGCAATTCGGTCAGTGATTCTTCTGTCCCGGTCGCAGAGGTTCCCTCTGATGCTGGTGATTCGGTCAACGATTCTTCTGACCCATCCGCCATGGAATACAGGAACGGTTCACGATACAGCTCCGAACCAGATTCATCATCCTCCACCACCAGTTCTCCGGCAATTTCCGTCACTTCCTTGACATCGGTCTCGTCAATGCTGCCGTCTTCTCCACGCCCCCAAATAATAAACTGGTCGGCCCGTTTGTGCGGCAGTACAAGACGTCCGTTAAAAGTGCCATTATCCACAGAAGTTCCATTCACCGTAATATCATGAAAGGTGAATCTCAAATCCTGATCCGCCTTGTTTTCGATCGTATAATCTGTTCTAAAGGATGATCCGTCTCTAAGCCTGACCAGCTTCACCGCACAGTCCTCATTCTCCAGAAGAACCGTATCTTCTCCTTCCACCGCATCGGTCTCCGTAAGAGTCTGCTGCATCTCGATCTCCTCATCGGTCGCTGCCGGAATCGGGGTGGCACAGGAAATACGATACTTTGTCTCTGTCGTATTTCCCCCAAAGGAAAAACCGGCCTCCGTGATCTCCTTTATACCGGCTTTGGCAAACATTTCACGCTTCCATACGAGTTTCGCATCTGCCGCGGCTCCCGGCTCCAGCATATACACATCTGTCTCCAGTGAGGCTAAATAACCGCACATATAGTCATTGACATAGAAATCCCACGCTCCTATCCCAATATTCAGATCCGAACCTCTGTTTTCCAGATGAATATCCCATGCGTATTCATTTTCGTCCTGCGCCGTGTCAAGCCCTGTGATCTGGAACAGAAAATTTTCATCGTCCTCCAGCGCAAGCGGCTGAAAATTCTCCGGATCCAGAGTATAATCCCCCGCTGCCAACCCTGTCCCGGGCAGTCCAAGCGCCAGACCTCCGGCCAGAATACCTGCCAGCAACCATATCTTTCCCTTTTTCATCTTTTTTCTCCTTTTCACTAGACAAGCCGTCTGTTCGTCTCGCATATCAGCTCGGCTTCCGTCATTTTTCAGGCAAAATCCGCCTGTCCGATACATTATACCTACCCCGCTCAAATTCTGTCAACATGTTTCGGCAGAACCGCAGGCTCAAAAAATCAGCGTGACCTTGTGTTCCCTGCCGACGCGGGCGAATGTTTCGTTTGTCTGCAAAACACAAACCGAGCCCGTGTAAAAGTCCATATAATCATTTGATGGCAAATGCAATCCTTTACTCCGCATATCCATTGAAGATCTGCGCGATCGGGGAATCGGAGGAGAGCACAATTGTCTTGTCGTCCCCAGTCATGGACTCCCGCAATGCGTCGAGGCTGCGCACGAAGGAATAGAATTCCGTCTTATCCTCCGTGTCATACGCTTCCGCGAGAATGCGCATATACTCGGCCTCTCCCTCTGCAACAAGAATCTCCGCCTGCTTCTTCGCCTCTGAAATACTGATCGCGACCTCCTTGTCCGTCGTGTTGCGAATTACCTGCGCCTCAGAATTACCCTCCGCCTTATAAGTTGCCGCAATATTGTCTCGCTCGGAAATCATGCGCTCATAAACGGCCTCCTTGTTGTCATCCGGCAAGTCAAGCTGCTTCGTCTCAAACATCATCAGCTCGATGCCATACTGGTCCATGTTGTCGTCGATTCGTCCCATCACAAGCTCTGACAACTCCCCGTCACGGCTCGTGATCACTTCGTCCTGGTTCATGCTGCTGATCGCGTTCTTCAACGCATTGTAGACCGCTGTGTCGATACGGCCTTCCGCATTGACAACAGAGCCATTCAGCGTCTGTGCGAACTTCGTCGGATCAGAGATACGCCAGAGCACGTAACTGTCCGTGATCATTGTCTTTTTGTCCCGCGTGATAACCTCAGACGGAGCCAGATCGTACAGTAGCGTCTCCTTGGGAAAAGTATCTGTCGTCTGAATGAATGGAATCCTGAAACTTAAGCCAGGCTCGTCAAGCACCTTGCTGATGCGCCCGAACTGGCGGATCAGTCGATACTCGTTCTCCGCCGTCACCACGAAGGAGGAACACAGGATGGCGAGCAGGACCAGCACTGCGACGATAATTACAAGCTGTTTCTTCTTTATCTGCTTCTTTTTCATCTGTCTCCCCTCCTCACTGTACGCCCGCAGCGCCCTGCTGCGTCGGCTCTTCTGTCTGAATCTCCGCGAACGGCTCCAGCGGCAGTACCTTCTGAACGCCGTCTCCGTCGTCGATAATTACCTTCAGATCCGGAAGCACATCCTCCATCGCCTCGTAAAACATGCGCTGCTTCGTGACAATCGGATTCTTCTCATACTCCTCGTACATCGCCTTGAAGCGGGCCACCTGCGCCTCGGCCTCGTTGATGCGCGTCTGCTTCTGCGCTTCCGCGTCCTTCACGATCTCGTCCGCCTCGGCCTCCGCCTTCGGCAGCTGCTCGTTGCGGTATTTGTTTGCATTGTTCAGGGCAGTCTCCTTGCCCTGCTTCGCCGTCTCCACCGCCTTGAACGCCTGCATGATCTCCTCGGTCGGCGGCTCGGAATCCTGAATGGAAATGTTGACAAGCGTCAGCCCAATATCCTGTTTTTCCAGTTTCTCAAGAATCATATCCTTGATCTGTGCCTGAATCTCGGATTTCCCGGTCGTCAGGACACTGTCCACATCAAAGCTGCCAATTACCGTGCGGATACTGCCTTGTGCTATATTCTTCAGGATCTCCTCGGGAACCGCAGACGCATAGAGGTATTTCACCGGATCAGAGATCCGATACTCCACGAAGAAATCCACGTTGATGAAATTGTAGTCAGACGTGATCATGACCGCCTCGGATTCTTCCGTCGCGTCCGTTACAAGATCGTAACCAATCGGGAAACCTTGGATCGTCGTATTCACCTTCTGCACCTGCTGGATCAGCGGAAGCTTAAAATGCAGCCCTTTCTCGGACACAGCCTTCGCCTTCCCGAGCGTCACTACGACCGCCTCCTCCTGCTCCTCAATCTGGTACCACATCCCGCGCCCTAGCGCGAAAAGCACGAGCAATATCACGATCGCCGCCGCGATAATGCCGGAGCGCTTCGCCAATTTCTTTTTGTCGATCTTATCTTCCAAATCCTGCTCCTCCTTTGCATAATCCCCAACTGATTTCTTCACTATTTTGTGCCAAAAATACGATCCCCCGCATCGCCAAGTCCCGGCACAATATAGCCGTGGTCGTTCAGACATTCATCTTTCGCACCAATGTATAAATCGACATCCGGATGATTCTCCTGCATGGCTGCAATTCCCTCCGGTGCGGCTATGATGCACATAAAATGAATCTTCTCGATCCCCTTGTCCTTCAGCATCTGGATCGCCGCCACGGCAGAGCCTCCCGTCGCCAGCATAGGATCCACCACAAAGACCTCCCGCTCCCCGCAGTCGCCCGGCAGCTTGCAGTAATACTCTACCGGCTTGAGCGTCTTCGGATCGCGGTACAATCCGATGTGTCCCACCTTTGCGGACGGGATCATCGCCAACATG
>CANQEB010000220.1 GCA_947594085.1 uncultured Lachnospiraceae bacterium
TTTGGTGTACTCTTTTTCCCCGATTTTTTAGGTTATTTGTTTTCATTTTTCTCTTGACATATCACCAAATTGCTTTCTACCATTTTGCAGAAAGTATTATAGCAGATCAGCTTTATTGTGTAAAGCTTTTACAAGACAATATTTTGTTGCAATCTAGCACCAATTTGTTGCGTTACTAGACTCAGTAATGACTGATAACGATAAAGTCATGAAATGGAACAATATTTGTACAAAGATATTGCTATCCACAAAATTATCTGATAAAATTATATACATTACAAACAATTACATACCTGTATGGAACTCCATAATTCCAATTCCTACGGGATTGGGGAAACAGTATAGAATCGTGATTACGAGGAGAAAGAGGATGAAAATGAAAAAGGCAGTATACACACTGATTGGCGGAATGATTCTGACAAGTATTTTTTCCGGCGGGGCAGCCGCCAAGGAAGGCGGAGAGAAGCACGAACCGCTCACGATCACGTACAGCTCCGGGATTGATGCGCTGGAGGCCCTGGTTCAGGAGAGCTATCCGGAGATCGATCTGGAGGTGTATCCCTATACCGGCAGGAACTGGTCTCGTTTTACCTGCGACCAGATGATCACCGGGGAGATGCCGGACATCTATAATACGACGCTCGCCTGGCTCAACTATCCGGAGGAGATGAAGGCACATCTTCTGGATCTCTCCAGCTATGCGTTCACGGATTTGTACGATCCGAACCTGCTCGCCCAGCAGGAGGTGGACGGAGGGCTTTACCTGCTCCCGGGAAATTATTATGTGTATTCTCTGGCCTACAACGCGACGCTTTTTGAAGAGCATGGCTGGAAGGTGCCAGAGAGCTTTGAGGAGCTTGAGGCATTGGCACCCGAAATCGAGGCGGCCGGCGTGGATCTCGCGGCGACCAACACCGACTCGGCGGGACAGGGCTTCCAGTATATGTGCAACCTCGCGGATACGATCGATCTCACGTCCCTGAAGGGTGTCAAGTGGCAAAGGGATTTCCTGAGCGGGAACGCGACGGCCGAGGAAGGCTTCGGCGAGGCGATGGACTATATGCAGAAATGGATCGACCTCGGGATGCTGGAGGGCAGCGAGGCGAGGGGCGGACGGCGCGGCTTTGAAGTCTTTTCCGAGGGGAACACGGCGTTCATGGTCGGCGGCGTGGACCGCTGGACCCAAAACGAGGATGGGACGGGGGACGTCTATGAGCCGATGCCCTACCTCTCCATGGACGGAACGAACAACATGTATATCACGATGATGTCGAAGAACTTCGGCCTGAGCGCGAAGCTTGCCGAGCCCGGGAACGAGCAGAAGCTGGAAGACGCGCTGCATGTCATGGAGGTTCTGTCCACGTTTGAAGGGCAGAACACGTTCAACAATTATAACAGCAGCAGTATTTCCTCTCTGCGCGGGTGGACGATCGACGAGGCCAATCCGCTGGCTCCCTGTATGGAGCTTCTGCAGGCGGGGCAGTCGGCGCCGCTTCTCTACACGGGCTGGGAAGGCTTCCTTGCCGAGGTCGGGGGAAAGGTTCTGGATTATCTCAACGGGAAATGTACCGGGGACGACGTCCTTGCCCTCACAGACGAGCTCTGCGCGAAATTTCTTGAAAACGGCGCGTACTCTTACTCGGAGGTCGACCGGAGCTACAGCGGGGAAGAGACGGCGATGCTGACAGGCAGGATCTTCGGCGACGCCGTCGGGGCGGACTGCGCGCTGATCTCCGTCGACAGGCTTCAGGCAGACGGAAGAATCCAGGACGGCGCCGGGATCTGCGGCTATATGATGCCGCTTCCGCTGACGGACGAGAGGATCGTGTCTGTGATCCCGACCGGCTGGAACGGCACGATCCAGACCGTGACGCTGAGCGGAAAGCAGATCAATGAATACAAAGAAAAAGGATATGTGGTGGAGAAAGACGGCGAGACTGCCGTATTCCCCTATGTGCTTGTCACGAAGGGCGGCGCGGCCCTGGAGGACGACACGGAATACACCGTGGTGGTCTGCGGCGCGGACGAGGAGATGAGCGCTGCGGGGAACATTACGGATTCCGGCGTCGTCGGGCTGCAGGCGTTTAAGGACTTTTTTGAAGACCGCGGAAATCCGCCGATGTCCGAGGAGCTGCTGAACTGGGACTGAGCGAAACGAAAGCAATAGCATAGACAGAGAATACAGGGGAATTTGAGCGGTAGTGTGTAGTGTTGATGGAGTACACAGGGAAATTGAACAGGTAGTATTGACAGAGTATACAGGGAAATTGGCTTGATAGTAATGACGGAGTATACAAGGGAACCAAACCGGTAGCATTGACGGAGTATATACAGGATGGAGCGAAAGAAAAAAGGAAAGCTGAATATTGCTCTGGGGATTGTCAGCGGACTTCTGCTGGCAGTCCTGTTCGGCCTACTGATGGTCCGCTTTGTCCGCACACGCCTGAGCTCAATGGTCTATGAGGAGCGGATGAATCAGCTCTCTGAAATCACGGCACAGATCTTTGACGGGACGGAATGGAAGATCAGCCAGTACTGGGACGACGCGGCCGAGATCATGGACCGCTTCCTCGACGAGAGCCTGCCGACCGTGGACAGCGCGATTTCCTTCTTGCAAAGGGAAGACAGACTGCGCCGCTTTGAGGAGGAAAAGGTGAACGCGATCCTGATCGACGAGGACGGGAGACTGTATAACAGTGTCGGAGTGGGCGGGGTTCTGAGCAATGTGGAAGCGCTCATCGACTGTGAGGAGCAGGTGAGCTTTATCAACGACGACAAGACAAAGCCGCAGAACGACGCGATGTTTATCTATCAGCTGAATACGCCGATCGCGCTCACGACCGGAAAGGCACGGAAGACGATCTCCTTCGCGGGGATCAGCGTACCGATGGATACAATCGGCACTCTGTTCCGGAGCTCTTCGTATTCCGGGAACAACAGTACTTATATTCTGAGCAAGGACGGCTCCAAGCTCTTCGTGGATGATACGGACTCCGAGGATATCGTCAAGGGCTATAATGTGTACAACGTGTTTCGAAAGCTCTCCGAAGAGCAGGAGCTGGACTTTGAGGCGGTTCTTGACAATCTGAACGAGACCGGGCTGACGCTGTCGCACATCGAGGTGGACGGGCGGGACTGCTTTTACGCAATCCGGCAGATGGACCACATCGACTGGGTCGTCATGTACATCAATCCGGGGGATCAGGTCGCGCAGGGTACGGTGTCGGTGGTAAGCTCTGTGATCCGCATGGCAGGGATCTCGGCGACGCTGCTCTTTTTCGCGCTTGCGCTTGTGTTGCTTTTCGCGGGCAGGGCAAACCGTTCCCTTGCCGAGCTGAACGCGGAGAAGAAATCGCGGGAGGAGCTGCATGAGCTGAATGGACAGCTTACACAGGCGAAGCAGGCCGCCGAGGACGCCTACCTCGCGGCGCAGTACGCGAACCAGGCGAAGACAACGTTCCTGAACAACATGTCTCACGATATACGGACGCCGATGAACGCGATCATCGGCTTTACCTCGCTCGCGGTCACGCATCTTGACGACAAGGAGACCGTCCGGGATTATCTGGGAAAGATCATGGTTTCCAGCGAACACCTGCTCTCGCTGATCAACGATGTGCTCGACATGAGCCGCATCGAGAGCGGAAAGGTGCGGATTGAGGAGAAGGAGTGTTTTCTGCCTTCGATCATTCACGATCTCAGAAACATTCTTCAAACGGATATCAAGGCGAAGCGTCTTGACTTTTATATCGATACCGTGGATGTGGAGCATGAGGGCATTATCTGCGACAAGCTGCGGCTGAACCAGGTGCTGCTCAACATCATGTCCAATGCGATGAAGTTCACGAAGCCCGGCGGGACGGTCGGACTGCGCGTCGTCGAGAAGCCGAACGCGCCGGACGGTTTCGCGGACTATGACTTTGTCGTCAAGGATACCGGGATTGGCATGAGCGAGGAATTCCGGCAAAGGATCTTCGAACCGTTCACCAGAGAGGAGAGCTCGACGGTCAGCGGGATCCAGGGTACCGGGCTTGGCATGGCGATCACAAAGAATATTGTCGACATGATGAACGGCACGATCACGGTGAAGAGCAAGCTGGGCGAGGGCTCCGAGTTTACGGTCTCGCTGCGGTTCCGCACGACGGAACAGAAGCAGAAGATCACGGTGATCAAGGATCTGGAGGGGTTCCGGGCGCTCATCGCGGACGACAGCATGGACAGCTGTACCAGCGTGGAAAAGATGCTGCGGATCATCGGTATGCGTCCTGAGTGGACAACCTCAGGAAAAGAGGCGGTCTACCGGGCGAAATACGCGACGGAGCAGAACGACCCGTTCAGGGTGTATATCATCGACTGGCTGATGC
>CANQEB010000221.1 GCA_947594085.1 uncultured Lachnospiraceae bacterium
GGGTGCCGAGTTGGTGCTCACCGACCCCAAGCTCAGCATTGACGGAAGCGTGCAGAAGGCGACGGAGCTGGCCGCCTCTTCGGAAGAGTTTTTTGTGCCGCAACAGTTCCAGAATCCGGCGAACCCTGAAACGCACTATCTCACCACCGCGCGTGAGATCGTGGAGCAGCTAGGAAAGAAGATCGACATTTTTGTCTCCGGAATCGGAAGCGGCGGGACGCTGCAGGGAATCGCGAAGTATCTGCTGGAGCAAAATCCGGACTGCAAGATCGTGGCGGTGGAGCCGAAGAATGTCAGCGCACTTTTGGGAGACGAGCCCGGCCTTCACCAGATTCAGGGGATCGGGGACGGCTTTATCCCGGACGTCCTGGACACCTCCATCATCACGGATATCGTGGAGGTCAGCGACGACGACGCGATCAACACGGCGAGAGAATTGGCAAAGGTTCAGGGTCTTCTGGTGGGAACCTCCTCTGGGGCGAACGTCTGGGCCGCAAAGCTCATGGCGGAAAAATATGGCCGTGACAAGGTAATCACCACCGTGCTGCCGGACAGAGCGGAGCGATATTTCAGCACCGCACTCATCTGAGGAAAGCAGACGCATGTTTTCTTTCGCAAGGCCAGTTGGTAAAGCCATTTTCTCCTAGCTGTCACCTCATGAGCCAGACGGCACGACTCCACGTGGAGGCGACGCAGCCGCTCACACGTTTTGTCACCTCACAGACCTCTTTGGCATACTCTCATAACAGAGTAACGTCCCGTTTTGTATGACCTGCCCTGGCAGGCCGCATCAGACCGAACAAGCATAAAGCAATCGGGACAGCTGGGGAGGCTGGATTTATGGCGACGGTAAGTCTTTGCATGATCGTAAAAAATGAAGAGGCGGTTCTTGCGCGCTGCCTCGACAGCATCCAGGACGCGGTGGACGAGATCGTCATCGTGGACACCGGCAGCACCGACGCGACGAAAGAAATCGCCGCGCGCTATACAGACAAAATCTACGATTTCGCGTGGATCGACGATTTCGCCGCCGCGCGGAATTTTTCTTTCTCCAAGGCGAGTATGGAGTTCGCCATGTGGCTCGACGCGGACGATGTCTTTGCGGAACAGGACCGGTCTGTCTTCCTGCGTCTGAAGAACTCCCCCGCGTGGGAAACCGCAGATGTGATTATGGTGCGCTACAACACCGCGTTCGACGAGCAGGGCAATCCCGTTTTCTCCTACTACCGGGAACGGCTCGTCCGGCTGAGCATCCCACATGTCTGGAAAGGCCGCGTGCACGAGGCGATCGTCTGCTCCGGCCGGACTGTCTACGCGGAGGAAGTCGCCGTCACGCACCGGTCTGTGAAAACCTCCTACAGCGACCGGAACCTGCGCATCTACGAGCGGCAAATTCAGGAGGGCGAACCGCTCTCTGCGCGCGACCGTTTTTACTACGGGCGGGAGCTGTATTATCACAGGCACTACGAGCGAGCGATCCTTGTACTCAATGAGTTTCTTGCGGATGAGCAGGGCTGGATGGAAAACAAGATCGAGGCGTGTAAGATCCTGTCGTACTGCATACGTGAAGTCGCAAGTCTGTCCCAGGTGCCGACAGGCAACCGGGACGATCCTTCAACTGATAATGCTTTGGACTATTCAAGCGGTTATCCAAGCGCCAGCGCAGCCGGTGCCCTCGCGGCTCTTTCGCGCTCCTTCCTCTACGACCTGCCGCGCGCAGAGATCTGCTACGAGATCGGTAATCTCCTGATGCAGGAACAAAATTACCGGGCCGCGGTCTTCTGGTTCGAGCTTGCGCGTTCCCTCCCGGAAAATGACAAAAGCGGCGGTTTCGTGTCTACGGACAGTCACGGCTATCTGCCCTGCATCCAGCTGTGTGTCTGCTATTACCGGCTCGGTGACAAAAAGAAAGCGGAGGAATGCAATCGTATGGCCGGGACATACCGTCCCGCTTCCCCCGCTTATCTCTATAATTTGAAATTCTTTGAGTCTACGGCAGCGAATTCAAATGTCGTATAAGGAATTTGCAAAAATACCTTGCCGCCCACTTTAGACTTTAATTATGCACTTGACCAGGTCTGTCTTGTTGTTGATTGCCTCCTCGAACGCCTCCTGAATGTGGTCGAGATCAAATTCGTGCGTCGCGATCTTCTCCACCTCGATCGCCCCGCTCGCCACCGCCGCAATCGCCTGCGGGTAGATATTGCGATAGCGGAACACGGACTTGATCGTCGCTTCCTTGTCCATAATCTGCGCGAAATTGTAGGTGATCTCCTCCTGCGCCGCGATCCCGACCAGAACGATCGTGCCGCCGCGCTTCACCAGATGCGGTGTCTGCGCGATCGTCACAGGCGAGCCTGCCGCCTCGAACACCTTATCCGCACCCTGTCCGCCTGTGATCTCCTTCACAGCGGCGAAGACGTCTTCCTTTCCGCTGTTGATCACGTGCGTCGCGCCCAGCTCCTTCGCCTTCTCCAGCCTGGCGTCGACCAGATCCGCCACGATCAGTGTGCTCGCTCCGTGCGCCTTGCAGGCCATCATTGTGACAAGACCGATGCAGCCGCCTCCCAGGATCAGCACCGTGTCTCCGAGCGTGACCTCGCCCTGGTTCGCCGCGTGGAGACCGACCGACAGCGGCTCGATCAGCGCACCCGCGCGCGTCGAGACATTGTCCGGCAGCTTGAAGCACATGTTCTCCGGGAAAGCGATGTAGTCCTCATAGCAGCCCGCGACAGGCGGTGTCGCCAGAAACTGCACATCCGGACACAGGTTGTAACGTCCCGTTTTGCAGAATTCGCACTCCCCACAGGTGATACCAGGCTCAAGCGCCACACGGTCTCCGACCTTGAGTGTCTTGCAGCCTTCTCCGACCTCCACGACCGTCCCCGCACACTCATGCCCCAGCATGAAATCTCCCTCTCCTACCACGTAAGCCCCACAGCGGCCGGAGTGGAAATAGTGCACGTCGGAGCCGCAGATCCCGACATACTCCATCTTCACGACAACCTGCTTTTCTCCTGTGCGCGGCATCTCGATCTCGCGGACGACCATCTTGTCGATCCCCTGCATAAACGCGCCTCTGTTTCTCATGAAAATCCCTCCCTACTTTTCTTTATATATGCTTTCTTGTTTTAGTCTCCGTTTCTCCGCCTTTCAATCGGCGGCAAAAATGGAAGAAAAATTCCTCCTCAATTTGACATCGGTGTCCTTCGAAATTAACGGCATAGATAGAAGAGAAAATTTACCCGCGGTTGATATCAATGTCCTTCGATGTTGCCCGCAAACGGGGCGGACGTATTTAACCGAAAGCGATAAAATCCGTCCTCGTTCTTTGCCAGGTAGCACATCCACTCGTCATACTCGTAGTGCTGATATATCTTATCTTCCAGCTCCGACTGCGGCATTTCTGTCGAAAAAGTGATCAGAGAAAGACAGTCGACGTGGTTCCCTGTCCCGGATGTATTTCCTGTCTCAGAATGTACGTCCGTCAATTCGATATCAGGCACTTCCTCTTTCAGCGTTGCAACCAGCTGTTTGGTCTGCCGTGCAGTGGCAAGATGATTTACGCACATGCCAAACAGTTCATAGAGGATCAGAATGCCGATCAGAATCAGCGGCACCGATACAAGTATCAGCGCGATCCGTTTTAGCGTCTTCACAGTCTCCGCCTCCGTTTCACAATGTATTTCCGTGTCCTTTCCGTACTGCGCACCGTCCTCACTGCAATCTTCGTTGGTTCGTCTTTTTCAGTATACCAAAGATAACTCTCCCTTTCAACCATATCCGGGAGGATTATCGCTCTTGACAAGGTGCTCCGTATCTGTGTATGATTTCATCATATCGATGACACGCAGTTTGGCAAAAGATCGAACTGCACGGCAAAGAAAGACAAAGAGTTCAGAGATTTCGCCGGAAGGAGACCACCATGAAAAACGGATCATACCACTTTGAGACAAAAGAAATAAAAATTTCCCGCGGCACACAACAGATTTTCGCAACGATCTGGCTTCCGCAGACAGATGGGAAATGCCCGACGGTCATCATGGGTTCCGGACGGGATTTCATAATGGAGGGCGAATACTTCGCAGCTCACGGATATGTGGCGCCCGCCTATGATTTCTGCGGAGGGACGCCGACCTCCAGAAGCAGCGGGAAAACCTCCGAGATGTCTGTCCTCACGGAGAAGGATGATCTCCTTGCAGTGCTCGCGTATGTCAGGTCTCTGGACTGCGTGGACAACTCTGATATTTTTCTGCTCGGAAAAAGTCAGGGCGGCTTTGTGTCGGCGCTCGCGTCGGCGCAATGCCCGGAGGATGTACGCGCGATCATCCTGTGAAGGTCACGGCTTCACGCCCGAAAAGGA
>CANQEB010000222.1 GCA_947594085.1 uncultured Lachnospiraceae bacterium
CTCTACGTCCGTAGACAACAGCAAGATCATGCATTCCGGCACCGGCCGCATTTCGCGCATGAAAATGTATACCATGAGCCTGTTTGAATCCGGGGAATCGAACGGAAGCATTTCCCTGAGGGCTCTGTTTGGCGATCCCGCGCTGGATATCGACGGCATCACATCGGATCTTTCCGTAGATGAGCTCATTTTCGCGGCCTGCCGCGGCGGATGGCCCGCCTCTTTGCGCCGCAAAAGCGATTCCGCGAAGCTGCTGATCGCCAGGGATTATCTGCGCAATATCTGCGAATCGGACATTTCTACTGTGGACGGCGTCTCGCGCAATCCCGCCTGGGCCACCATGATCCTGCGCTCTTACGCGAGGAATGTATCCACGCTTGCTAAAAAAATAAATATTTTTCGAGATGTCGAGACGAACGCGGACAGTATGACGCTCCCCACCCTGGACGCATACCTGAACGCACTCGAGCAGCTGTTTGTTATCGAGGACGTGGATGCCTGGTGTCCGGCGATCCGCTCCGCCACCACCCTCCGCTCCGGCAGGAAGCGGGAGTTCACCGATCCCTCTATCCCGGTGGCTGCCCTCGGCCTCACGCCCGAATACCTGCAGACCGATCTCAAGACTTTCGGCTTCCTGTTCGAATGCCTTTGCATACGTGATCTGAAGGTATATTCGCAGGCCATGGGCGGCAGGATTTCTTATTACCACGATCGCTACGGCCTGGAAGCGGACGCCGTACTCCATCTCGAAGACGGCCGCTTCGCGCTGATCGAGTTCAAGCTGGGCAGCCGCGAGATCGAGTCCGGCGCAAAGCATCTTCTGCAGCTCGTCGATCTGATTCGCAAGCACAACGAAAAGGAGACGCAGGTGCCTCTGCGCGAGCCGGATCTTCTGATGATAATCACCGGCGGCGACATGGCATACACGCGCGAGGACGGAGTGAAGGTCGTCCCCATCGGCGCGCTGCGGGACTAAGTATGACCTCAAATCTTGTCCTTCGCCAGATACCGCGCCGCCCTTGACGCCCCGATCCGCACAGCGCTGCCTTCCCTCACCATCGCTCCGAGTACTGCCTCCACCGTTGTCGGACTGACATCCGGCAGGATTTGGCAGATCTCCGCCTTGGACAACGGCGTCAGGCTGTTCAGCACCGTCGCCTCGATACGGGCCTTCTTCGTAATCCTTCCGCTGTGCGCCACCGCAAACCGTTTGTCAAGCTCTTTGTAGCACAGATAAAGTGTGGAGAGAAAGTTTTCCATAAACGGGAAATAGCTGTTTTCATTCGTCTCCCACCCGACTGACGACTGGCGCAGCGCCTCGTAATAATAGGTCTTGTGATTGTTGATCTGCTCTTCAAACGACACATACTTCCCCACGTCATATCCGCTTCGATAAAGCAGCAGGAGCGTCAGCAGCCGCGACATCCTCCCGTTGCCGTCCCGAAAAGGATGAATGCACAAAAAATCGAGAATCACGCACGGAATCAACAGAAGCTGATTGACACCGGAACTTCCGCGCGCCTCCAAATAAGCAAGCTCCAGCTGCTGCATCGCCTGCGTCGTCTCGGCTGCAGGCACAGGCCGGAAACGCACCCTTCTATTCCCGCTGCTGTCCAACTCAAGGATCACATTGTCCTCCGTTTTATATCGCCCTCCGAATTCATACCCGGCGACCGACAGCATCATCTCATGCAGACGCAGAATATCCCTCTCCCGAAAATCGATTCGGTCAAAATACAGATGAATCTCGTTCAGTGCGTCTCTGTAGCCCGCGATCTCCGCTTCATCGTGATTGAGTGGCGCGCTGCTCTGGTTGACAATGGCGGCAATGCGCTCGTCGCTTGTGACAATTCCTTCGATCGCATTGGAACTTTTTACTGACTGCACTTTCGCGATTGCTTCAAGCTCTGTAAAGACGCGGAAATTTTCCTCCTTCCGCACTCCGGCTATCGTCTTCAGCGCCGCGATTCCCGAAGTCAGATTTACCAGATTAGCGGGCAATAACCCATTATTCAAAAAAGAATAATCAAATTTTCTCATATGATGCGCTCCTTTTCTGCATATATTCTATAAAAATATATGCAGAAAGTCAACGAAATATTCGCTTTTTCTGCATTTAAAATCGTAAAATATATGCAGGAAATCGACTTTCCTGCATACACTTTGGAAAATATGAAACTGTTTCTGTTTTCGCCGCACCTGCCGCGCGCCGGTTTTACCCTCGCATATCTTTCTCTCTCGCAGCACCTTCCATGTATGCCTCCCGCAGCACCTCCATCGTATGCGTAAAATCTTTCCTCAGCAGGTATCGGTCAACGTTGTAAGGATCATTCAACTCTCTCCTCCACTCAATCGACATCGATCCCTCTGAACCGCTATCCGTGAGCAGGCCGTCGCTCTCGGCGAGATCCTCCTGATATGCCCGGATCAGTCTGCGGCCGGCCTCCTCCGTGAGTGTCATGCCGGTCATCACGCCCGTACTCGAGTATTCGGCGTACTCCCACTCGGAATACTCCCACCCGTCCGTCTCGGCATCCTGCCCCGTATCTGAGTCAGATTCCATTTCTGAGTCCTGGCCATCCGCCGCACCCGCTGTCAATTCGCCGCTTACATCCGGATCATTTGCGGCTGTCTTGATTTCAGTGCTCAAGCCATTAACCATCTTTTCATCATCTGAAATCGATTCGGCTAATCCATCTGCATCATCTGTCTTCTCCGCATCATTTCCAGTAGTCGCGGGTTCCTCCTGTGCAAACATCTCCCACAGCTCCTGTGGCAGAAGCACCCAGATGTCCTCTACCTTCTCCAACCGCGCTTCGTCCCAGCTCAGGATCGGATAATATCGCCTTCGGTATTCCTCGTCTTTCATCAATTCCCGCTGCGCTTTCTTATACAGATCGCTATTTACTGTATAGTTGCGGTAAACGGTCCTGCCGGACTTCAATCGGTATTCCACGTTCAGACTGACGTAATACCCGTCAAAATCGTGTTTCTGCATGTTCTGAACTCCGTTCTCGGCAAGCGGATAGAGAATATCGACCTTGTCCGTCTCCAGCATGTGCAAAATCCTATTCTCGTCTTTGATTCTTTTTCCGTCCTCGTCATAGTAGTAGAAATCATCATAGGGGCAGCGCACGGACATCACCGCGAGCTCCTTCTTCTCCGGCAGGTATGTGTTGATCCCGGCCATGTCAAAGCGAAAGACCAGAAAAATCGCCAGAGACACCAGCACCGTCACAATGATGTGCCACTTGTGCGCAAGCGCCTGCCGGATGTCCCAGCGGTAAATAAACTCCATGATCACACAGGTCAGCGCGCCGAAGGCCACAATAAAGCAAATCTCCCACACCACCGAATTGAATTCTTCGTAGACGACCATCCCGACAAACAACGCCGCCGGAATTGCCAGCAAAATTTTAATCAGCCCTTCTGTCCAGCGAAACGCGATCGCCTTCCCGGCGGCCTCCGTCTTGCGCACACGGCACAGCACGAGGCAGATCGATGTCATGATCGCCGGAAGCACCAGAAACAGACAGATGCTCCCCAGATCCGGCCACATACCAGTCAATCCCTGCCGCGCGACCTCCCCGTTTGCCTGCCAGCTGAGAATCATGATCCACGGTGAAGAATGCTCCAGCATCGCCCTGCGGCTCGTCAGATAAAGTTGGTAAGCCCCTCCCAGATACGTGACTCCGTACGGAAGCAGCGTCGGCAAAAACATCTCCTGGCAGCCGCAGACGACCAGCCAGACCATCGGCAGGTACACGGACAGCGTGCCAATCGCCAACACAGAAGTCAGCGTCTTCCCGGTCAGCAACACCGCCACGGCAGCGGCCGAATAGCTCGTCAGGAAAAAAAGAATCCCTAGCAGGCTCGCCGAGGCCATCTCCTGCACGACCGTTGCGGACATCACGCCGTAGAGTGCGCCCACGAGGACCGCCAGCACCTGGTTTGCCAGGAACGGGATCACGAAGGTCAGCGTCCCCGCCGTATATTTCACGAGGAACATCATCTCCCTGCGCAGCCCCAGGCTATAATAGAAGTCCAGCCGTTTGCGCGAATGAAGATAACTGAACACGGCAAGCGCGCAGAGGATGCCCATCGCCACAATCGTCACCGTAGTAAGCGTCTTCTCGAAACCGACGTTCTCATACAGCACGTCGGTAATCGACCTCACTCTGACCTTCTTCTCCAGTGCGAGCGGCAACAGAAGCCTGAGCGGAATGACCATGGCAAACAGAAGCGCCTGCAAGGCCGTCAACCAGCCGAGCTTCCTCCACTCGTTTATCGTCAGTTTAAAAAATGAGATTCTTGATGTCATAACCGGCCACCTCCGTTTCACTGATAAAGAT
>CANQEB010000223.1 GCA_947594085.1 uncultured Lachnospiraceae bacterium
CGCTGCGATCTCAGTGATTGGCGACATCGTCGTCTCCTGTGCAATCTCAATGTCTGATTTGTAGCCCATGATTATCAAGCTCCTTTCTTTTTAAAAAATTTTCTGCAAATAAAATACTGCGCAAAAATAGCCGAAGCCATTTTACGCAGTAGCGGAAGCGATACCGTAACGCGGAGAACGGAAAATCTCCTTCGTTCACATAAAGACCTTCCCATCGTGTGACACTTAACGTACAGTATCTTCTCTACTTTTATTCGGTGGTATTATAGCAAATAAAAAAATATTCGTCAAGAAATTATCAATAAAATAATTTTCATTTTTCGATGAGAAAAAATGCGTCTGTGCTATTATCAGTCACTGTGAAAACATCTATTTCATGCGGATCCTTCCGCTCAACTGATCGGCTTGATTTTGATATCATTTCCGTTATTCTCTACTTTCGATATCTCCAAATCACATAGATTGCCCGCAATCCGTCTTTAAATCCTATCTTCTTACCCTGCTTTTTTGTTCGCGGATGGTACGAAATCGGTACTTCCAAAATTCGAATTCCTTTTTTCGATATCTTAGCAGTGATTTCGGGCTCAAAGCCAAAACGATTTTCTTCAATGTCAATCGATTGAATAAGCTCTCTTCGAAATGCTTTATAGCATGTCTCCATATCCGTAAGCTTCTGGCGTGTAAAATGATTTGACAGCACTGTAAGCAGCCAATTTGCCATCCTGTTTATCCTATGTCCGTCCCTCTTCGAATTTAAAAAACGCGATCCATAAACCACATCCGTTTTCCCCTCAAAGATCGGATTCACAACCCTCGGATACTCCAGCGGATCATACTCAAAATCCGCGTCCTGGATGATCACAACATCGCCGACAGCCGCTTGAAGCCCCGTCCTCAGAGCTCCGCCCTTCCCTTGGTTACGCTCATGAAAGATCAGCTTGCTCACAAGTGGTTTCACCTCTTCCTCCAGCAGCTTTCTGGTTCCGTCCGTGGAGCAGTCATCTACAATAATAATTTCCTTATTTTCTATCGGAGACTTCAAAACCCTCTTAACCAGAGGAAGGATACTTGCCTCTTCATTATAACATGGAATTACAATCGATAGTACCTTCGCTTTTTTCTGCATAATCATTAATCCCTGTTTATTCTACAGACATGGGAAGCTCCACATAACCCCAGTCACGGTTGCAGGCCTGATAAGCCGGACGGTCCTTGTGCAGCGCAACCTCAAAGGCCACTGCATTCCTGAGCGCGTCCTGCTTGACCATCCGGCCATTGTCGTCCATTTCCACCAGGAGCAGTTCCAGCCTGTATTTTCCGGGAAGCAGACGGGATATATCCACGCAAATTTGTACCTCATTCTCTCCCTCCCGTGTGTCTGCAAGCCTGGCAAAGCCAATCGCCACCGCCGATCCGTCCGCCGACCACACGCCCGAGCGCAGGCAAAGCCCTTCCAGAATCCGCTGAACGCGGAAGCATAGACGGAAGCGCAGGACTTCTCCCATCTCAAATACGGTACGTCCGAAAAGGTCAATGTACGTCATGTGCGCCATATTTTGTGTCTTATGAAAAGCTCTCCTCTGATATTCCAGATCACGCGCCGGATCCGTCGAAAGACCGACCGACAGATACCGCTGTACCGCAGATTCCACATCTCCGTCAAATTGAAGTTTTCCCTGATCCAGCACAAGACAGCGGCTGCAAAGGCTTCGAATCGCATTCATATTGTGGCTCACAAAAAGGATCGTCCTTCCGGATTCGGAGATCTCTCTGATCTTCTGGATACATTTATTCTGAAACGCAGCGTCCCCCACCGACAGAACCTCATCCATAATCACGACCTCCGCGTCCAGATACGCGGCCACGGCAAATCCCAGTTTCAGATACATGCCGGAGGAATAACGCTTCACCGGAGTATCAATAAACATTCTGCACTCCGAAAAATCTATGATCTCCTCTAATTTCCGCTCGATCTCCCGCACGCTCATCCCCAGAATCGCGCCGTTCAGGTAAATATTTTCCCGCCCGGTCAGCTCCGGGTGAAATCCGGTGCCAATCTCAATCATGGACGCCACATGCCCGTTCAGGAGAATTCGCCCCGCGCTGGGCCGCGTGATTTTCGTGATGAGCTTGAGCAGTGTCGACTTACCCGCCCCGTTGAGACCGATGATTCCCAGAGTCTCCCCGGTCTCCACCTCAAAGGAAATGTCCGACAGCGCCATCAGCATGCCTTTCTCATTCATTCTGCCCTCATACAACTCCGGCAGCGTCTGTCCATCCTGCAATATGCCATCCGCCCTGTCCCAGCGTATCTTCTGCCCAATTACTCCGAGCCGGTATTCTTTTGAGACATGCTCTACTTTAATCATCGGGTTTCCCATACAGCTCTCCTATCCCATCACGCAACCGTGCGCCGCGTTCAAATTACATCCACAAAATTCTTTTCCGCCCGATTAAACAAAAGGACTCCCGCCAGAAAAAGAAGCAGCGTGGCCGCCCAGCTCCACAGAACGGGAACTATCTGAAAATATCCGCCGCCAAAACAAAGGCAGCGCGCGGTCGTCATGACTGGAGCTACCGGGTTCAGCATATACAGCCCGATCCATTTCTCCGGCACAAGCCGCAGGCCATACACCACCGGTGTCATATAGAGCCACAGCTGCAGACAGAAGTCCACCATAAACCCCACATCCCGGTATTTCACTGTCAGTACCGAAATGATAAGCCCCACACCTAGGCTTAACAGCGTCATCTGCAGGATCAGCAGCGGAAACAACAGCACCGTCCATGTGATGTGAACCGACACACGGCCGCAAACGACGCCGCCCACAAGAAAACAGGCAAAAAGCAACAACCGTACCGCCATCGTCATCTGGTTGGAGAGCGCGGACGCCACCGGTGACACCAGCCTGGGATAGTATACCTTTCCCATAATTCGCGCATTCGCGATCAGCGTTTTCGACACGGCTTTTACTGTGTTCGCAAAATATACCCAAAGGGTATTGCCGATCATGTAAAACAGGAAGGCCGGAATCACTATTTTTTTCGGCACTACACTGTCCATGGTGGGAAATTTCGCCATATTTCCGAACACAACTGTGAACATAACGGTGGTCAGCAGCGGACTCAAGAACATCCATATAGGGCCTAGCACAGTCTGGCGGTATTTTGACATAAAATCCCGCTTGGCAAACAAATAAATGAGCCCACGATACTGCCAGAGATTCCCAAACCCCAACTCCAGTTTTCCGTTTCCGGGCTCTATACAATATTTCCACTGTTCATTTCTCTGTTCTTCCATACTCTATTCCCTGCATTTCCCAAGCCATATAAGAAACTCTTTCAGCAACAGCGCCAGCCCGAAAAAAGCAAACGGCAGGACATAGCTGGTACACCGCTTATAATCCGTAAATGTCCCCACAATCACAGACACCAGAATCGTCAGGATCATCCCCGCTGTTCCCAGATAATACCAGGGACACTCCTTATTCTGTCTCCATTTCACAATCAGCAGCAACAATAACGCCGCAAAGATCAGATACATATGCCCAATCCCCATGATGGGAAAAACGAATGCCAGCATCAGATAAATTTTATGAAATACAGGGGATTCCTCGTCCAGAGCAATCTGCGTCAGGCCGTATTCATTCCCCGCAGCTCTTACAAATCGCCGAAACAAATACTTTACATATACACCAAAATCCGAACGGATACAGTAATTATTGAATTCTCTCACCTCGGTATTATATTCCTTTAAATTATTCCCAAACATACTGAGGATCGGTTCCTGTGTCAGTTCCCAGGTAGGAGACTTTCCACTCTCCAGATATATCTTCTCAATTTTCTCCACTAGCTCACGATCCGGATAATTCTTATACAAACCCGTCTCCAGACAAGCGATCAGCATATGCCGCGGCCCTCTTTTATCCACGCTGAAGGTGCCTGCGTTCTGCCAGACCTGTCCCGCATAGATCAAAAGCAAAAAGGCAATTCCAAGCAGAGCGGCGGTCAGTTTCAGGATTGTCTTCCTCCTGTCCTTCACACAAAAAAACTGTATCACCATAAAGATCAGATATGCTATCACGTATACAAACATTGCTGATTTTAAAAGTACCGCCAAAAACACACATAGCACCATCGCCATGCCGCTTCGAAGGGAATGCGAACGGATATAGCAGACCGTGTGATACAACAGAAACACACTGATCGAAATAGCAAAGGATTCTGTGAGGATTGTAGCATCAGAATACATTATCCATAGATTTCCTCCATAAAAGAAAGCTGCAGCGCAGGCAATCCC
>CANQEB010000224.1 GCA_947594085.1 uncultured Lachnospiraceae bacterium
TGTCGTTGCGCTCATACTGCATGTCGATCAGGCCGCGGATCACATCGTCGCGGTCGCGCTGCATCCCGGGGCGCAGATCGGAGGCTGCACGCATCGCGAGTTCACGACGGGCTTCTTCTACGGCAAGCCGGGTGCGGACGCGCAGATCTACGGCGAGAGCACGTATGTCAAAGAGTATACGTATCTCGGAATGATCAATGCACGGCGCGGCGACGGCCTGTACGCATTGGAGCAGCGCAACAAATTTTCCGTCGGTGATGAGATCGAGATCATGAAGCCGGATGGCCGGAATGTCCGCGTCCGAATTGCGAGAATTTTTGACGGGGACGATAAACCTCAGGAGAGCGCTCCGCACGCAAAGCAGAAGCTGTGGGTGGATTTGGGCGGTCTGGCGGAGGAGTACGATATATTGAGGCGGGAAGAGATTCAGGCGGAGACGGAACGCTAGAAATTGTATTGGAAATATGGCAATTATAGGCATTAGAAATATGTCTTTTAGGTGTTGACATACGGATGGGTAATTGATATACTATACTTAACTTAGTAACGTAATCATTGTAAAAGGCAAACCTGTCGAAAGGCAGGGACGCAAAGCCAAGGGTCTAAGGTTTATCGGAGATAAGCTATGACAGCCGGTTGCCGATGTGATACGAGAGATGTTGGCCGTTATCACATGGATGTGGTAGTACGGCCTTTTTTACACTTCTTTTGCAGTGATTACCAAGCAAGGCCTAAGAGCCGAAGGGAGGAATTCTCATGAAGGGAAAGTGTAAAGTTTTGTGTCTGCTACTTACTGCGATGCTGACATTTGGCATGATAGCAGAGGCTGCTGTGACTCCGGTGGTTGCGAAGACTACCGCGAGCCAAAAGACGAGCAAGAAGAAAGCGAAATCCAAAAAAACAAAGAAAGCAAAAAAGGCAAAGAAGACTAATAAGACAAAGAAATCGAATAAGGCAAATAAGACAAACAAGGCGAATAAGTCTAAGAAGACGAAGGAGACCAAGAAGGCAAAAGCAAAGAAGAATAAGATAGCAGTTAAGACAGTGCAGACATCGCAGGCTGTAGCTGCAAAGGCCGTAGTTCCGGTTGTTGAGACAAAGCCCCAGACGACGACCTCTGAGATAAAGGTGTCACAGCTGATGTGGACGGAGACTCCGGGGACTGAGGAGACGAAAGCACAGTCGAAGGAGACGAACACACAAAAGGAAGAGACCACGTCAATTCCGATCGCCGAGGAAACTAAACCTCAGAATACGGAAGAAACGCAGTCTGCAGAGACTGAGACGGAGGCTCAGAAGGCAGAAGAAACACAGTCTGCTGAGACTGAGACGGAAGCTCAGAAGGTAGAAGAGACACAGTCTGCCGAGACTGAGACGGAAGCTCAGAAGGTAGAAGAGACACAGTTTGTCGAGACTGAGACGGAGGCTCAGAAGGTAGAAGAAACACAGTCTGCTGAGACTGAGACGGAGGTTCAGAAGACAGAAGAAATCCAGCCGGATGAGACTGAGGCGGAGGCTCCGGAGACGGAGATACAGCCGGAGCAGCCGAAGGAATGTCAGCATAAATGGGGATGGGCGATTACCGTTGAGCCAACCTGTAAGAAAGCAGGATATAAGATTGAGCGCTGTGCACTCTGTGGCGAGACTAAGGGCAGCCAGAAGATTATTAATCCGCTGGGTCATGATTTCGGGGAGAAGACAATAGAACCAGGAACATGCCTGAAGAAGGGAAAAGAGATCGAAGAGTGCAAAAGATGCGGCGAGAGATATACAAAGTCGACCGGTTACGGTAGCCATGTATATGAAAGCGAATATCCGTGTTCGGAAGAGAAATGTAGTGTCTGCGGGCAGGTGCGGACAGTGACCGGAAGGCAGGGCCATGATTTTTGCGGTGATGAGGAGATTGTAACTGCGGCGACCTGTACAACTCCGGGTACAAAGAAGGTTTTCTGTAAATACGGATGTGGAGCATCGACCCTTGTATCAATTCCGAAAACCGGACATACCTATGGAGACTGGGTAATGGAGAAGGCTCCGACTTGTGCAGTGGCAGGGACTGAAAAAGCGACCTGTACAGTTTGCCATGAGGAGAAGACCAGGACGCTGCCGTGTGAGGGGCATCACTGGGCGACAAAGGTTACGAAGGAAGCCACCTGCCAGGAAGAGGGCATTGAGGTGAGTTATTGCACGGTCTGTGGAGACGAGGGTTCAACCAGGTCTATTCCAAAGACGGCTCACAAACTGGGGCGCAGATGTGCAATTCATGGTTGCCAAGACGACAATTGTGGACATGTGGACATATGTGTTTATTGTGGGGCCACCTATGACTTTGAAAGCGGAAATTGGAGCTGATTAATAGCAAGAATAATTTGCTTATATTTGAAGGGCACTGCAAATGAGCAGTGCTCTTTTCTTGAAGAATTGTGTCGCGTATGAGAGTGGCAAAAATGCAATTTCTCATGTATTTTTTTTGTACAGCGGACGAAAGTCCTTGCAAAGCGGACAGAACTGGAATATAATAAAGACTATGTTGGGCGCTTTGTTGCTCTATTGCAGGAAAGCACCGAATAATACAGAAAAAGAAACATAGGAGGGAAAGATTATGAAAAAATTAGTAGCACTTGCACTTTGTGCGACCATGTGCTTCGCAGGAGCGATGAGTGTTTCCGCCGAAGACGTCGTGAAGATCGGCGTGTTTGAGCCGGCATCGGGCGACAACGGCGCAGGCGGCAAGCAGGAGACACTTGGCATTCAGTACGCGAACAGCGTAGCTCCGACGGTTGAGATCGGCGGTACGGAGTACACGGTTCAGCTTGAGATCGTTGATAATGAGTCGTCCTCTGAGAAGGCTCCTACTGCAGCGGCAGATCTTGCAGGCCGCGGCGTGTCGATCGTGCTTGGTACATATGGTTCTGATGCGGCAATGGCGGCTTCCGATACCTTTGCACAGGCCGGCGTTCCGGTGCTTGGCGTGACATGCACGAACCCGCAGGTGACCGAGGGCAACACGCACTACTTCCGCATCTGCTTCCTGGATCCGTTCCAGGGCACGGTTCTCGCGAATTTCGCGGCAGATCAGTTTGGGGCGAAAAAAGCATACGTTCTGACAAAGCTTGGCAACGACTATTCGGGCGGACTCGGCTACTACTTTACCGAGGCGTTTGAGGCTCTCGGCGGCGAGGTGATCTCCGATCAGTTCCCGGAGGGCAATGCGGACTTTACTTCCTACATCACGACTGCTGTGAACGAGGGCGCGGACGTTATCTTTGCTCCGACTTCCACTGAGGCTGCTCAGCTGATCATCGATACGGCTGCGTCTCAGGGCGTGACGGTTCCGCTTCTGGCCGGTGATACCTGGGATTCCAACGTGATCCTGAATGCGGCGGAAGGCAAGGATGTACAGATCTATGTGACGACCTTCTATCAGGAGGGCGGCAACGAGGAATTCGATAACGGCATCAAGGAATGGATCAATGCGGACGATACGAACCTCGCGAACAACGGCGGCGACGATACGGTTGCAGCAGTTACGGCGATGGGCTACGATGCATACTTCACGGCTCTCGAGGCTTTGAAGAACGCTGGTTCCACCGATCCGGCGGCGGTCAATGAAGCGCTCTGGGATACGACCTACACGGGCGTTACCGGCGAGATCGCTTTCGAGTCCGAGAACGGCGACGCGATCCGCGATACTGCATACGTGAAGCAGGCGAACACCGAGACGGTTGCCTGGGATTTCGTGGCAGAGCAGGGCGTCAACTAAGGAATAATATAAAGCAGAGCAGGAGAGGCTGCAAAAACGCAGCCTCTTCTTTAGTATTACAATGAAAGAATTGCGGAGCGCGAAGCGCGAAGCAATTCCTGGGCTTTTTAATTTAGCAAGTTAGGAAGGAGTTCCGGTATGGATTTTATCAACAAGAACCTGCCTTATCTCCTGGCAGGGATTTCCGTCGGAGGACAGTATGCCCTGATCGCGATTGGTTACACGATGGTCTACGGTATCCTGAGGTTGATCAACTTTGCGCACGGCGACATCTTTATGGTGGCGGCGCTCGTGACAGTGTATGCCACAACGACGATGCCGCTGTATGTGTCGATCCCGCTGACGCTTGTCGTCACGGTCGTGCTCGGGCTGGCGGTGGAGCGCGTCGCGTACAAGCCGCTGCGGAATGCGCCGCGTATGTCGGTCATGATCTCCGCGATCGGCG
>CANQEB010000225.1 GCA_947594085.1 uncultured Lachnospiraceae bacterium
GTGACTGCGGCCTGCATGATGGTGGACCGGCAGGCCTGGGAGGCGGCAGGCGGTTTCGATGAGGAACTGGCCATAGCCTTTAATGACATTGATTTTTGCCTGAGGGTACGTCAGCAGGGATATCTGGTTATCTACGAGCCGAATGTGGAGATGTACCACTATGAGTCGAAAAGCCGCGGCTATGAGGACACACCGGAGAAGCAGATGCGCTTCAAGCGTGAGATTGATTACATGAAGAAGCGCTGGCAGAAGTTCCTGAGGGACGGGGATCCTTATTACAATCCGAATTTCTCGCTGAAGACGTGTGATTATTCGTTGAAGAAAAGATAGATCAGAGATTTTGCGATGCCCAAGGCATCCGCAGGATAATGAGGGAACGAGAATGGCAGATGTTACGGTCGTCATACCGAATTACAATGGAATGAATTACCTGGCGGCCTGCCTGGATTCCCTGAGAACGCAGACTATGCGAGATTTTCCGGTCATTTTGCTCGACAATGGTTCCACGGACGGAAGCGCCGGTTTTGTGGAGGAGCATTATCCGGAAGTGACCCTGCGCAGGTTTGATATGAACCGTGGCTTTTGTGCCGCGGTCAACGAAGGCATTCGGATGGCGCAGACATCGTATGTGATTCTGCTGAACAATGATACAGTGTGCGAATCTACCTTTGTGGAAGCGCTTGTGAGCGCGATACGTGAGATGCCGCGGTGCTTCTCCTGTGCCTCAAAGATGGTGCGGATGGATGCACCAAAGATGATTGACAATGCGGGCGATTACTATTGCGCGCTCGGCTGGGCATTTGCACGTGGGAAAGATAAGCCCGTGAACAGATATCGGACACGGTGCAAGATATTTTCAGCATGTGCCGGTGCAGCAATTTACCGCCGGGAAGTCTTTAATGAGATCGGTCTGTTTGACGAGACACATTTTGCGTACCTGGAGGATGTCGATGTCGCATACCGGGCGAGAATCGCCGGTTATCGCAATTACTACATTCCGGAAGCCGTTGTGCGCCATGTGGGAAGCGCTACCAGTGGTTCCCTTTACAATGAATTCAAGACACGCTATTCCTCAAGGAACAGCATTTATCTGGTATACAAGAATATGCCCTGGCCACAGATTGTGCTGAACTTGCCGTTTCTGATCGCCGGATTTACGGTGAAGCTGATATTCTTTGCGCGCAGGGGATATCTGAAAGAGTATGTGGCGGGACTTGGAAAAGGATTTCGCCTGTGTAGAGCAGATAAGAAAGTACGGTTTTGCAGGAAAAACCTGCCACATTATCTGCGAATACAGTGGGAGCTCTGGATCAATATGTTCCGGAGATTGTTCGGTTTCTGACCGGACGTAGCAGAGGTGAAAAATATTGATTAAAGATAATCAGAAATATTTTAACCGGCTTCAGGTAGTCTTGGACGCGGGAGTGATCATTCTCTCGTATCTCGTGGCATGGTATGTCATGATGGCGAACGTAGGCGGCCGGGAAATTGGTGTTCTGCCACCAGAAGTTTATATGATGGTACTTGTGATACTTGTACCATTTTTTTTGCTGCTGTATTATGCATGTAATCTTTACACCCCGATGCGCATGCAGGGCCGACGCCTCGAAGGCGGCAACATTCTGAAGGCGAATATCATCGGTGGTTTGTCAGCTATGGCAGTGCTCTATCTGATCCATCAGATGGATGCTTCCCGTATGCTGCTGATCGTTTTTCTGTTTTTAAACGTTACGCTGACGTTTACAGAGCGGAATATTGTGCGCATTGTGCTGATGAACGCTCGCCGGCTTGGCTTGAATCAGAAGCATATCATTCTCGTGGGCTATAGCCGGGCGGCGGAGGAGTATATCGACCGTATTGTGCAAAATCCGCAGTGGGGTTATCGCGTGATGGGGATTCTCGATGATAACGTTGCGCCGGGTACGCTGTATCGCAATGTGGAAGTGCTTGGCTTTATCGAAAGCCTCAGCTATATTCTGGAGGGAAACCGCCCGGATGAGATTGCGATCACGCTTGGCCTGGAGGAATACGATAAGCTGGAGCGAATCGTGGCTATGTGTGAGAAGTCCGGTGTACACACGAAGTTCATACCGGATTATGGAAATATTATTCCGACGAAACCGTATACGGAGGACATCCTGGGTCTGCCGGTCATCAATATCCGTCATGTTCCGCTGTCGAATACGTTTAACATGATGGTGAAGCGGGTGATGGATATTTTCGGAGCGCTGGGGGCGATTGTTCTGTTTTCTCCGGTGATGCTGTTGGCGGCGATTTTGATCAAGCTGACATCCAGGGGCCCGCTGATTTTTAAGCAGGAGCGGGTGGGACTTCACAACAAGCCGTTTCAGATGTATAAATTCCGATCGATGGAGGTGCAGACACAGCAGAGGGAGCGCGGTGGCTGGACTGTGAAGAATGACCCAAGGGTCACACCGGTGGGAAAATTAATACGAAAGATCAGCATTGACGAGCTCCCGCAGCTCTTCAACGTGCTCAAGGGCGATATGAGCCTGGTCGGACCGCGCCCGGAGCGCCCGCAGTTTGTGGAGAAGTTCCGCGAAGAGATTCCACGCTATATGGTCAAACATCAGGTGCGCCCCGGCATGACCGGATGGGCGCAGGTCAATGGTTACCGTGGAAATACATCGATCCGCAAGAGGATCGAGTACGACTTGTATTACATTGAGAACTGGACAGTTGGGCTCGATATCAAGATATTGATCCTGACTGTGTTTAAAGGATTCATCAACAAAAATGCATATTAAAAGGGGATACTATGAAGGGGAAAAGAAACGAACACGGGAGAGGAAGCAATCCGCAAAGGCAGTATAGGGATCCGCAGGGATATTACGATGGCCCGCAGGGGCAGTATGGCGGTCCGCAGGGATACTATGACGATCCGCAAGGACAGTATAGGGATCCACAGGGATACTACAATGGTCCCCAAGGACAGTATATCGATCCGCAGGGATACTACAATGGTTCCCAAGGACAGTATGGCGGTCCGCAGGGATACTACGACGGTCCACAAGGGCAGTATGGCGGTCCGCAGGGATATTATGACGGCCAGCAGGGCAAGCGCCCAAAAAAGAAAAAGAAACACAGAAAGCTGAAATTTGCGCTGGAAATTATTGTACTGATCATATTGGGAGTAGGGTTGTTTGTGTTTGCACAGCTTGGAAGGATTGACAGGGTTAAGCTGAAGGATATCCTCGTGAATACAGGAATCGATACGTCAGGATACCGCAACATTGCGCTGTTCGGCGTCGATTCTCGTGAAGGCCAGCTGGAGAGCGGTACAAACAGCGATACGATCATGATTGCGAGCATCAACAAGTGGACCGGAGATGTGAAGCTTGTGTCTGTGTATCGAGACACGTATCTCGACAACACGAACGGCGAGTATCGCAAGGCGACAGAATGCTTCGCAGGCGGCGGTGCTGAGCGTGCGGTCAACATGCTGAATAAGAACCTCGATCTCGACATCAAGGACTTTATGACAGTGGACTTCAATGGAATTATTGAAGCGGTAGATTTGCTCGGAGGAATTGAACTTGATATCACGGAGGAAGAGCGTCAATGGCTGAACGGCTATCTGGTCGAGACGTCACAGGTGACGGGAATTCCGTATACAGAGATCGCCTATGCCGGGACACAGCAGGTGACCGGTATTCAGGCAATGGCCTACTGCCGTATTCGTTACACAGAAGGCTGGGATTTCAAGCGCACGGAGCGCCAGAGGACCGTGCTCGGAAAGCTGTTTGAGAAAGCGAAGGCAAAAGGTGTTGCTGGACTGGTTCCGATGATCAATACGATGATGAATTATGTCTCCACGAGCATGAGTAACACAGAGCTGCTTTCCCTTGCGTCGCAGATTGGCAAATATAACATTCAGGAGACAACGGGATTTCCGTTTAACCAACAGCCGGCAAACATCTCTGCCGGAGATTGTGTCGTTCCGGTAAACCTGGCGGCAAATGTCTCACAGCTCCACGCCTATCTGTTTGGGGACGAGGGATACACGCCGTCACAGACCGTGCAGGAGATCAGTGATAAGATTATCTTGGACACTGGGATACAGTAGGGCGATGTTTTCGTGTTTAATGTACATTAACAACCCGGACGCCCGATGGGAATTGTCGATACCACGGCAAACACGTTCTCACTCGATTCGGCAACGCAGCGGTACTA
>CANQEB010000226.1 GCA_947594085.1 uncultured Lachnospiraceae bacterium
CATGCCACTTGTAATCTGCATCTCCGTCGGAACCAATCAGGGCAGTCACACAGGTGCAACTCCGCTCGAGGATGTCTTGACCTCTGCGCAGTTTAATACAGGGGTTTACGTGGTCGCCGGCACCGGAAACGAAGTCGGAAAAGGCCATCATTTTCAGGGGCAACTCTCACGGGCAGAGGATTCCACAGAAATTGAAATTCTCGTAGACCAGGAGACACGCGGTTTTGCAGTTGAATTTTGGGCAGATGCCCCCGAACTGTACAGCATCGGTTTCACCTCCCCGCTTGGCGAGACAATCCAGCCGGTTCAACCGCGCAGCGAGACAACACGGGAATTTGACTTTCTGCTTGAATACAGTCGAATTGTTCTGACCTACACGATCGTCGAAATGCTAAGCGGCTCACAGCTGGCTCTGATCCGCTTTCTGGATCCAACGCCGGGAATTTGGCGTATTCGTATCGTCAACAAGATATTCGTAAATGGCACGTTCCATCTGTGGCTCCCTATCACAAACCTCGTGGATCCTGAGATACGCTTCTACACGCCCAGCTCCGATGTCACACTTGTCATTCCATCCTGTGCCGCCTCCGTGCTCACGGTAGGCGCCTACAGTGCGTACAACAACAGCCTTTTCATCAACTCCGGACGCGGTTATACGAGGAACAATCTGATCAAGCCAAACTTCGTCTCCCCCGGTGTCGAACTGACTGCGCCAAGCCCCGGCGGGCGCTACACAATGCTCACCGGTTCCTGTGCGGCCTCAGCGCTCACAGCTGGTGCAACGGCACTCCTCGTGGAAGCCGGGCTGCGCCAGGAACGTCCACGCTATTTCACAACGCAGGAGATCCTGGGCCTGTTCCTACGCGGTGCCGGGCGAACTGGTTATTATACCTATCCGAACCGCGAATGGGGCTATGGCACAATGAATGTGTACGGGATATTCGAGTCTTTTCTGAGAACTTGATTTTTCGTAACACTTAGCTCTCCGCAGCATATGATACACTGTAAATGAAAACTTTGGAGGGTACAAAATGAGCGATTTAGCAGCAACAAACTGTGGATGTGAGGGCATTAATTCCTGTTCTTTGATCTGGATCATTCTCCTGCTCAACTGCTTCTGCGGTGGGAACAACGGTTCCTTCCTGAGCAACAACGGCGGTGGGTGCGGTTGCGGCAACGACAGCTGCCTGATCATTCTCCTGCTTCTGCTCTGTGGCGGCTGCGGCGGCAACAACAACAGCTCTTTCTTCAACAACGGAAACGGCTGTGGATGCGGATGCTAATCTGACTTTCCAAAAATTGGGGCGCGGCTAAATGCCACGCCTCAACTTTTTTATCATCTTTTTATTTCGACACTCAGACCATGTATCTATCGTATCTTACATCTGTCAGATTTCCTGTTCTTTTGGCATTCCCTTAAAGATACACCTCCGCCATTCGCGCTCATGTGCTCTCTTCTTTGCTGTTCCCTCTGCCGCCGCACACAATCCTCATCTATCTCATAAAATGCGTTTCCATCGATCACAATCCGCGATGCCATCTGAACCCGCCCCTTTCTGTAGCCAAATACGGATGCCCATTTGTCATCCTGTTATAAAATATTCATCCAGCATATTTCTGTTGCTGCTCTCATACACATAAATAAAAAAGGGTTCGGAGGCGTTTATGCTGACTGCATTGGACCAGGTCGCTAACCAGAATCACCTTCAGCTGATCAAAGCCTTTCTCCCCTATGTTCAACCGAGCCGGCAGAAAATAATGTCAATCTTCATCAAGATGATGGAGTTGCAAAACATTCTCCGGTTCTATGACCGGGGTGATTGCTGTGTGAGTGCCTACGGCGCGCCTGGGGAGACACCGGAAATGCTCGATATCCTTGCAGACATCCGCAACTACTGTGAGCCAGGTGAACAGGGAATGATTGACCAGTGCATTCAGCTCATGACTACGCTGGAATTTTACTCTATGTTTGCTGAAGAAGATGAGGATGCCTCCACAACCCCGGAAGAAAATTCGGATTTCTCAAATCAGAATTTTTCAGAAAGGACTCAGAATGAATGACAATTCCTGGATGAACAACCCCGCTCTCGGGGGCATCGCGCCAGAAAAACTACAAATGCTCTCCTCTTTGGCAGAACAGGCACAGGGCAAAAGCCAAAACGAGCTTCTGCCATTTTTGATGGCCGCCATGTCTCAGTCTCAGTCAAACAATATGTCGTTTAACCAGGCGGAAACCGAGGCTATTATCAACGTGATGAAGATCGGGAAATCGCCTCGCCAGATCCAGAAAATCGACCGGATGTGCGCGATGATCAGAAAACTTCAGAAGTGATAACGCACCGCGACAACTCGCGAAATGCTCCGCATTTCCCTCGTGCGCGTTGCACCTTCACAAATCCAAAACAATACGGGGATCTCCGCAAGCGGAATCCCCGTCTGTTTTGTCTTCGCTCAGTCTGCTTATCGCGACTACTTTAATGTAACCTTTGCGCCTTCTGCCTCGAGCTTTGTCTTCAGCTCCTCGGCCTCTGCCTTGGAAGCGCCCTCCTTGACCACCTTCGGTGCGCTGTCTACAACTTCCTTCGCTTCCTTCAGGCCAAGCCCTGTCGCCTCACGGACAACCTTGATAACCTTAACCTTGTTCGGGCCTACATCGGTCAGCTCTACGTCGAACTCATCCTTCTCCTCAGCTGCCTCTGCCGGAGCTCCGCCTGCCGCTGCAACGACAACGCCTGCTGCCGCAGATACGCCAAACTCTTCCTCACATGCCTTTACGAGCTCATTCAGCTCAAGAACAGATAACTCTTTGATCGCTTCGATAAACTCAGCTGTTGTCAACTTTGCCATTTTATTTTCCTCCTGATCTTTATTTGTTTTCTTTTTGTTTGTTATGTCTTCTTTTTCTTACCGGTCTCTACCGCATACGGTCTGCTCAAATGCATACCGTCGCCTGAATCCGGCTGCCTGCTTACTCTGCTTTCTCGGCAATCTGATTAAGCACACGTGCCAAATTCGAGATCGGGGACTTCATGCTGCCAAACAGTCTGCCAAGCAGTACCTCCCTCGACGGGATATCTGCCAGTGCTGACATTGCCTTCTCGTCGTAATAACCTCCCTCGACAATGCCGGCAAGCATCTTCAGCGTCGGAACTTTTTTCGTGTACTTCGAAATAATTCTGGCTGAAGCAGTCGCATCCGTCTTGCAGATTGCGATCGCGTTCGGACCTTCCAAATGCTTTGTCAGCGGTTCACAGTCTGTGCCCTGGAATGCAAAGTTCATCATCGTGTTCTTGTAGACCTTGTAGATGATGCCAGCTTCTCTCAGCTCCTTACGAAGCTCGGTATCTGCCTCCACCGTAATTCCGCTGTAGTGGATCAGAACTACGGACTGCGCGTCCTTGATGTTCTCTGAAATCTCCTCCACGATCGGTTTCTTCAGTTCAACCTTAGCCATGAAATGGTGCACCTCCTTATAGATTTGTGTACCGCCGGACTAGCTCAGATGAAAAAACTCCTCTGTCACGCAGACAGAGGAGCATAAAAATCATGCTTGCGATTCATCCTCCTCGGCAGGCGATCTCTCATTATACCTCGCGGCACCTGCTGTCTACGGCAGTCATCTTGTACAAGATACCATATTTACCTGTTCTTGTCAAGAAAAACTCGCCCGGAAAATACCGGGCGAGTAATTATTCTGTGCAATTTTCTCCTTATGCAAGCTTGAGCGGGTTAATCTTAACACCCGGGCCCATGGTCGGAGCAATGGTGACACTCCTCAAATACTGTCCCTTCACTGCTGCCGGTCTTGCCTTGATAATTGCCTCAATAAGCGTCTGGAAGTTGTCCGTAAGCTGCTCCTCGGTAAAAGAAGCCTTTCCAATTGGCACATGAATGATATTTGTCTTGTCTAATCTGTACTCGATCTTACCAGCCTTGATATCATTGACTGCCTTCGTCACATCCATCGTGACGGTACCAGCTTTCGGGTTCGGCATCAGACCCTTCGGTCCGAGAACACGGCCGAGACGTCCGACTACGCCCATCATATCCGGGGTAGCTACGACTACATCGAAATCGAGCCAGCCTTCATTCTGGATCTTCGGAACCAGCTCTTCGGCGCCAACATACTCTGCGCCCGCTACCAGAGCTTTCCGCCTGTTCACGGACAGACTCTCGGGAAAGCAGTCACGGC
>CANQEB010000227.1 GCA_947594085.1 uncultured Lachnospiraceae bacterium
ACCTTGGTGCAGATGGTCGAGATGTTCCTGAAGAAGACGTCTCCGGGGATCTACAAAGCGCTCGGCATCTATCTCCCGCTGATCACGACGAACTGTGCCGTGCTCGGCGTGGCGCTGACCAACGTGCAGGACGGCTACGGCTTCGTAGAGAGCGTTGTGGCTGGCTTTGGCACCGCCGTCGGCTACACGATCGCAATCATCCTGCTGGCCGGCATCCGCGAACGCATTGACGAGTCCAGCGTTCCGAAGCCGTTTCGAGGAGCACCCGTAGTTCTGCTGTCTGCCGCCCTGATGGCAATCGCTTTCATGGGCTTTGGCAGTCTGGCTCTATAAAGGAGGTATCGTTATGCAAGCAATTATCATTGCCACCGTCGCGGTGGGTATCATCGGCCTCCTGATGGGCTTGCTCCTGATCACGGTCGATAAGAAATTTAAAGTAGAAGTGGATGAAAAAGAGCTCGCGGTGCGCGAATATCTGCCGGGTAACAACTGTGGCGCCTGCGGTTATGCAGGCTGCGACGCGATGGCATCCGCCATCGTACACGAGGAGGCCCCGGTCAATGGCTGTCCGGTCGGCGGCGCTGCCGTCGCGGAGAAGATCGCCCACATCATGGGCGTAGACGCCGAAGAGACCGAGAAGATGGTCGCCTTCGTCAAATGCTCCGGCGACTGCGAGAACGCCGCTGCCAGAGCTCACTATGTCGGTATCACCGACTGTGCTTCCGCAGTGGCCAGCGGCCTCTCGCCTTGGACCTGCGATTACGGCTGCATTGGCTTCGGCACCTGTGCCACTGCCTGTCCGTTTGACGCAATCTCTGTCCACAATGGTGTGGCGTCTGTGGACCGTGAAAAGTGCCGTGCCTGCGGCAAATGTGTGGCGGCCTGCCCGAAGCACCTGATCGAGCTTCTGCCCGACAAATCACCGTATGCAGTGCGCTGTTCCAACAAAGATCGCGGCGTCGCGGTCAAAAAAGTCTGCTCTGCCGGCTGCATCGCCTGTAAGCTTTGCGAAAAGCAGTGCGAATCCGATGCAATCCATGTGGAAAATAGTATCTCCCACATCGACTACGAGAAATGTATCGGCTGTGGCAAGTGTGCTGAAAAGTGCCCGGTGAAGGTCATCAAGAAACGGGCATGACAAAAAGCATTCAGGAACTGGATATAAATACTAAGCGGCAATGCAAATGCATCGCCGCTTTTTCATGCTTCCTATAGATCAAAACGTTATATTTACTCTGCCGTCTCCTCTTTGGCTTCCTCCGCCGGAGCTTCCGCAACCTCCTGAGCTGCCTCTGTCTCCTCCGGAGCAGCCTCTTCTGCCGGTGCCTCTGTCTCTTCCGGTGCAGCCTCCTCTGCCGGAGCCTCTGCCTCCTCCGAAACAGCTTCCTCGGTCGGAGCCTCTGTCACTTCCGCTACAGTCTCCTCTGCTGGAGCTTCCGCTGCCTCTTCCTCCGCCAGAGCTTCCGCTGCAGGTGCCGGTGCCGGAGCCGCCGGCTCAAGTGCCTTCATGCTGAGGCTGATCTTGTGGTCAGTGCCGTTGAAGTCGACAACCTTTGCCTCGATCATCTGGCCGGTCTTGAGAATATCTGAAGGCTTGTCCACATGCTCATGAGAAATCTGAGATACATGAAGCAGTGCATCCACGCCCGGCTCAAGCTCGATGAATGCGCCAAAATCAGTCATCCTGGCAACCTTGCCTTGCACGATATTGCCGATCGCATATTTCTCTCCGGCCGTCAGCCAAGGATTCTGATCCTCAAACTTCAAGCTCAGCGCAATCTTGTCTCCATTGATATCTTTGATCAGTACGGTAAGTGGCTCGCCTACCTTAAATACCTTCTTCGGATTCTCCACATGCCCCCAGGACATCTCGGAGATATGAAGCAGACCGTCTGCCCCGCCCAGATCGACGAACGCGCCAAAATCTGTGACATTCTTGACAATACCTTCTACTACATCACCGACCGCAATGCGCTCGAACAATTCTCTCTGCATCTCAGCCTTCTTCGCGACGAGAAGCTGCTTGCGATCGCCGATGATCCTTCTTCTCCTCGGATTGAACTCAGTAATCACGAACTCAATCTCCTGGCCGGCGTACTTCTCAAGATTCTTCTCATACGTATCAGAGACAAGGCTTGCAGGGATGAAAACCCGCGCCTCATCCACAACGACACTCAATCCACCGGAGAGTACCTGTACCACCGGTGCAGTGAGCACCTCCTGCGTATTGAACGCCTCCTCCAGTCTCTTATTCCCCTTCTCCGCGATGAGACGCTTGTAGGTCAACTGTACCTGTCCGTCTCCGTCGTTCACCTTGAGAACCTTCGCCTCCATCGTGTCATTCACCTGAACGAGCGTGCGAAGATCAACATTCGGATCATTTGTGTATTCATTTCGAGTAATAATACCGTCAGCCTTATATCCAATGTTCAGAACGATCTCGTCTTCCTTGACATCAATCACAGTGCCTTCGACAATCTCTCCATTGTGAATTGTTTTTAATGATTCTTCCAGCATTTGTTCAAAACTTAAATCTGGCATTGTTTTGAAACCTCCTCAATTAAAATATTTGGGGTGGATGCCCCTGCTGTAATACCTACTCGACCAATGGATGATAATTGACGAAAGTCCATATCCTTTATAGTTTGTATATAGTAAGTATTTGCGCATTCCATCTTGCATATCTCAAACAGCTTCCGTGTATTGGAACTGTGTCTACCGCCGATGACGATCATACTGTCCACCTTCGCTGCAATCTCCCGCGCTTCCGACTGACGCTCTTCCGTTGCACTGCAAATAGTGTTCAAGATATCCACTTCATCATAACTCATTTTCGAAATAATTTCAACTAAATTATCAAATTTCTTGTAATTAAATGTCGTCTGGGAAACAATGCAAAGACGTTTTCCGGATATGGGGCAAAATTGTTTCGCCTCCTCCTCCGTTCCGATCACTTTCACCGGGCCTAAGCACCATCCTTTGATCCCTTCGACCTCCGGGTGTCCCTCATTTCCAATGATCACGACCTCAGCTCCTTGCTCGCTGTGCTCGCGGACAATCCGATGAATCTTCCGTACAAACGGACAGGTGGCATCTACAATGTGCAGTCCACGCGCCTCGATCTTTTTGTAAATGTGCTCCGGGACTCCATGCGATCGGATAATGACGGTCCCCTCTGTGAGACTGTCCAGCTCTTCTTCACGCTCTATGATCCGCACACCCTGATCCGCCAGCTCGCGCACCACCTCTTCATTGTGAATGATTGGGCCGTATGTATAGATCGGCTTCACGCCCTCTTCGATCTGTCGATAGACCTGCTCCACAGCGCGCTTCACCCCAAAGCAGAAGCCGGCTGTCTTCGCAACGATGACCTGCATATTACATCCTCTCCCTTGCCAGCTCCACGATCCTCGACGTCACTTCCTCGATCGTCATGTCAGACGAGTCGACCAGCACGGCGTCCTTCGCCTGTACGAGAGGTGCCGTCTCCCTGTGCATATCACGAAAGTCCCTCTCCTCGATGTCCTTTGCGATCGCTTCAATCGAGCAGTCCTCCCCACGCTCCACGAGCTCCTTGTATCGGCGCTGCGCGCTCGAATGCAGCAACGAGACCGATTACACGCTCGATCTCGATTATTTCGCCGACGCGCCGCTCCCGCTGCCGCCGCTTTCGGAGCTTATGGCGGCCGCCGATCATCCCGATCGCGAAAATCCGATCGTGTTGATCATCCACACGCACGGGACCGAATCGTATGCGCCCGAGGGTGCAGATTCATACGGCGTCGACGATAACGCGAGAAGCGAGGATATAACGCAGAACGTCGTCGCCGTCGGCGAAGTCATGGCGGAATATTTTGAGAGCTGCGGCATCCCGACCGTCCACTGCACCGAGATGTTCGACCGCGATTCCTACATAAAGGCGTATGAGAACTCGTCCGCCGCCGTGCGCGAATATCTCGCGATATATCCGAGCATCAAATATATTTTCGACGTTCACCGCGATTCCGTCATCTCGTCCGATTACGTGAAATACCGCACGGCCGCCGACGTCGACGGCAATGTCACGGCTCAATTCATGTGCGTCGTCGGAACTGATTTCAAGGGCGCGCAGCATCCGCATTGGCGCGATAATCTGACGCTCGCCGCACATTTGCAAACGCGCCTGTCCGAACGCTCCCCATCCCTTCCCCG